>DATMPR010000246.1:0-6738 GCA_035567575.1 Bacteroidia bacterium | reverse complement strand
ATAAAAGCTTAATTTATAATTATAGCCTGAAGGTAAATTCACTAAATAATTCCCACTCGCCATATTAGATTTAAAAGTTCCGAAATTTCTTCCGTCATTTGCAATGACTACAGTAATATCAACACCTGCTGGTATTGAATTTTCAGTTACCTTACCTTTGATAATGGTTAGATAAGATTTTTTTGAAGAAACCGCCGGCTCAATTAAATAAATGTCTTTTTCTCCGTATCCGCCTTTCCTCGCACTTGCGTAATACCCGTGTTTACCATCCGCAGATAAAACGTAATAAATATCATCACCGGTTGTATTAATTGGATAGCCAATATTTACAGGTTCTTTCCATGTGCTGTCCACCTCATCCAGATCAGATAAAAAAATGTCATATTCACCCATGCTGTTATGGCCTTTCGAACTGAAAATTAAAGTTCGCCCGTCAGGATGAAGAAATGGAGCATCATCATCGAGTGGTGTATTAATTTTTTCGCCTAAATTTTTTACATTTCCCCAGGTATCATCCGCTAGTTTAACAGCCTGGTATATGTCTTTAGAACCAAAGCCTCCTGGTCTTTCACTTGCAAAAATTATTTTTTTCTGATCGCTTGAGAGGGAAATACTTCCTTCCCAATAAGGTGTATTAATTTCTCCCCTCAGTTTTTCAGCAGCTTCAAATTTATTTCCGTTTAAACGGCTAACATAAATATCTCCGCCGTCAGTCGTGCTAGATCTGAAAATAAATAATTGCTGGCCATCATTGGAGATCGCGATCACAGCATCATTACTCTCTGTATTGTTTTCACCAATACTTACGGGGGTTTGCCATTTACCATCGATCTTTTTACTCATAAAAATATCTTCATAATAAAAACCATATGGATTAGGTTTATCAAATATATCCCGTAAACCGCCGTTACTTTCTTTTCCCCGATAAGTGAAATAAAGAATTTCTTCATCAGAAGTAATAACCGGAGAATATTCTGATGCTTCAGAATTTGGAGGATTTCCAATATTTTGGATATTTACTGATAGAGGATTTTCTGTAAACGTTTTGCCGTTGTTGCAATAGTTTATTAATTGCTGCAATTCAAAATTTTGGGAAGAATTTAATTTAGGATCCTTTAAAAGTTTATTGGCAATTTCTATGGACTTGTCAAATTGCTGGGTTCGGTGGTATAAATGGGCAAGATAATAATCAATATCTGCAGCCTTTTTGTTTTTAGAATATACTTCATTGAGATAAGATAAAGCTTCGTCATATTTATCACTATTATAAATTCCGCAAATACCGGTGAGGTATTTTAAATACAGATCATTTGGGTGTTTTTTTAGCAGATCTGTAAATCTTTCATAAGCTATGTTGTATATTTTTTCTTCGTATAGGGCATTGGCACTTTCAAATAAGTTTTTCTCTTCTTTCGGCCAATTATCTGTATTGTCTTTTTGCGAAAGCAGAACGATGTGGCAAAATAATGTAAATATGCTTAAGAGGTATTTATTCATTTTTAATATAGCTAAGATAGAAACAAAAAGTTAATTTGCATTGATTTAACGTCTTAGACTTATATAGTAAATATAACAATAAAAATCTCGATTTTAAACCAATATTCTTCTACCAACGACTCTTTGTTGCAACAGCACAATTTCATCAATGAGCTACAACAAATTTTTTGGTTTCAATAATTGTTTTCGATTGAAATCTTAAAAAATAAGTTCCTGCAATTAAATTATCAGCAAAATAAGTAAGTTGATGGTTACCTTCAGAATCATTTATTTTTTGTTCTGAGATCTGCCTGCCAAAAACATCGAAAATTGTTATTGTGGTTATGCCGCTTTCAGGTAATGTATAACTTACTATATAATTACTATTTACAATAGTTGGATATAAAGCAATATTACCAACTATTTTCTTAGACTGGATTGGCTCAATACCCGCAGTAATTCCGGAATTAAAATGAGCCGCTACTTTTCCTTGTGTTCCCCATGCTGCTACCCTGAATAATTTCACATCTGTAACTCCCCCAGCCTGATCGTTAGGCGGATCAGTTCTTACAGCTCTCAATTGTACAAGAGAATTTAAAATGGAAGTAGAGTCTGCCCGAACGTTTTTTACTTTATTAATTTCATCTTCAAGCGATCTGCCGCCTGCTCCGGTGTTACTAATAAAATCAGAAGTTGCATTCGGTGTGGTTAGTTCCTGCCAGGTAGAATCTGTTGTTCCGCCAATAGTATTACCTGTACCAAAATCATTATATGCACTTAAAACACTTAAATTAGAACCGCTGCCTGTTAACGGAACATAAGCTTGCGGCGCATTATTAAAATGATTCAATACTAAAGTTAGCGACCCGCTAAAATTAGTTGCGTTTACCATTGGATAAACAGAATTGGTAAGCAAATTCCATGACATACACGCAACAGAAACTTTTCCTACTGTATTACTAAGATTAAGTAAACCGCTTGTTCTGGCCCAATCGCCTTCATTCCACATTCCTTCTGCAGAAATCCGACCACCGTTAGAAACATTAAATAAATTTTGACTATCTCCTGTTGCTCCTCCAAGTAAAGAGATCTGTCCGTTTGTATTACCCCCCGATGAAAGTACCGGACCGCCTTTTGCTTTTACCATCCCATTAGTTCCATAGCCGGGATAAAAACACGCCATTGTTATATCGCTATTTTCAATCCCGTCTGAATACATTCCGATGTCGCAAGATTGTGTCCATTGCGGACCACCTGCGCTAAATTGGTTTCCGTAAATTCTTCCGCCAATTTGATCTGCATTTTCTATAACAAGTGCTTCAGGTCCGATGTAAGAAGCATAAGGTACATTAAGAAGCAGATCTTTTATGGTGGCTCTGCTCGGGCCCTGACATAACATTAAAGGGCCGATCATATTTCCGCTCCAGTTTATACGGGTTGTTGAACCTGTACCTAAACCATCACCAATAATTTGCATGTCACTTCCTGCCGGAACAACTAAAGTTGTATTTACGTTAAATGTACCTTTTGGAATATGAACCACTGGTTTTGTGCCATAGGGTTGTGATGCAGCAAGATTTATTTTGGTTTGAATTTCAAGAGCATCATTGCCTGTATTTTTCATCACATCAAACACCATACGATTAAGATTTTGAGGAGTACCCGGCATTGAAATTATTGTTGGAACTATAATGGAGGATGTATCAACTTCTTTGTTATCGATATCATAAAAATTTCCCCAATATTCATCAGCACCAGAAACAAATCCATCCGGATCCTTAGTTAAATCACTTCCTAAAGCATCTAATAATGTTAATTCATTAATTTCAAATTTTGTTTGATTTAAACCTGCTTCAAAATCTCCATCAACTAAAATATTGGTTGTAGGGCTTGTTGCACTAATCATTGAGAATGAATCGAACCACGCAGTTCCTGAGGCAGTAGGAGTTGATAAACTTGCTAAATAAAACTGCGCGCTTAATGCTAATGTTGGTGCCACCATTGTTTTAGTATAATTTGTCCAGCCTGCGGTTCCCGTAATAATTCCAACTGTATCAGATTTCAAATATCCTGAAGGATACCCTCCGCTGCCCATGTTAGGTGCATAAGCTGAACTGTACCAATAAACAATTACATAAGCTTTTGTATTTACAGCATTAGTTTTCATCCAGCCTGTGGCTGTATAAGAAGTATCTCCCTTCACCTTTACATTTTGGAAAACGTTTCTTGGCCAAGGTGCTGATACAATTTGTTCACAATAAGTTCCGGCTTGTGCCCCTGTATTTATAATGGAACGTCCGCCCAATGTAGAATTTTGCCAGGGAGTTACAGATAAAAGTTCATACATACTATATGGAGTTGTGTTTGAAATGGTATAAGTTACAGGATTACCACCTCCGGTAAAGTTTTGATTTGTTTTAAAATCTAAAATATCCCATGTATATCCCCAATCATTAGAACCAAGTAATTGGAAATTTTTTGGTGAATTACCACCGCTGCTTAACGGTGCAGCAATAGTATATTTAACAACGGCGCGTTTTGTTTCATGCGGACAATTCCACTTAATTCCAAAAGGGGCAACATCAACTGCAAAACTTGTTGCAGGAATACCATCAATACCTTTTTCAATTTGTTTATTAATTACAAAACCTGAACCGATGCCATGATCGCGCGGATTAAATTGCGGTTGATATGGCCAGCTTTTCCATTTCTTGGCAATTTTAGAAAACGTATTACCAATAAACATATTAGCATTATTAACTCTTGTTGTTGCAAAGGAATCTCTTGTTGTGCGGATAATATTATCGAGCATGACGGTATTACTTCCCGCATTTGTATAAAACGAATCTACATTACTATAAATTTTATTGCCGCGAATGTAGGATTCGTATCCGGCATAAAAACATTTTGAATTAATGGATATATTATTCACAATGGCATTCTTATAAGGCGAAGAACCAATATCATAAATTTTTGACCGCAGAAATACATTATTATATATTTGAAAATATCCTATGCACTGATTGATTGCCATTTTACAGTCAGAAAATAAACAATTCCATACCCAATGGTCTAAACTATTCCAATTACAACTCGCAATGCCGCTTGAGCAATTAAAAAATTTACAACGTAAAATTGCATTTTCGGCCTGACCCTGAGCGGAGCCGCTTAGATCTAAACCAATACCATTTGTAAAATTCTTAAACACAAGATCGCTAAACTCATTATGTGTTGAGAATCCGCCGGCCTTGAATATTCCTCGGTATGCATTGTTGTTACCATCAAAAGTTAATCTGCTTACTCTTAAATACCATCCTTGCAGACGAAACATTGATTTAGTACCTCCTGTTCCTCCCCATAATATTGTTGTGTTTGCAGGGTCTTCACCAACTATTGTCATACCATCGTATCCGCCGCCGGGATTATATAAAGAATCTGTTATTAAATAAGTACCTGCAGGAAAATAAAGTACACTAAAGGAAGCAGTTGTTGGACTTTGCATCGCAAAAATGGCAGCATTAATCGCAGGTGCATCATTAACTATACCATTGCCAACAGCACCGAAATCGGTTTTTACATTTTTCCAGCTTGCGAATGGTCCTGAAAACTCTTCGCCAGTTTGAACATATTGAATAGTTTGTGAAGAGCTTTTAAAAGGGAATACAGTTAAAAAAACTAAAACTAAAAACGTAGTTATTTTTGCCATCTGATTTTTTTAAAGATAAATTATGTCTTTTTGAAATTCCGAAAAAAGATTTGTTCAACAAGATTAAACATAATATACGATTGAAGAAAACTCCCCACTCATTTTAGCATCTGCTTTACTAAGTAATTATATAACTTTTTTAAAAAAATGTGGAATGATGATACCCAAAAAGGTCAAAATGTCGAACCGATACTTTTTTGCTGAATTGTTGCTTGTGTTAAACGAACGGTTAAATTGTCGAACTAATTTATATAAAGACATGCTAAAAATAGCTCTATTGAAAAGCGTTTTCTAATATAATCTGTTTATTAATAACGGATTAAATAGACAGCTTCAGCATAAGGGACTGTAAATCTTGATTGATCGACCTAATTTCAGCTTTCAGTTGATTTATCATACTGGAACGCGTGTGCAAATCATTTGCTCGATATTTACCACCATTACCAAAAAACAGCTCATGTTTCTTTGTATTTGTTGTATCCAAAATGCCCTCCTTCACTAAAAATCTGCCAATCCAGGTTTTATCATGTCTGTTAGTTGTTGTGTCCACAAGTCCTTCTTCAACCCACCTAACTTTAAGCGAATTTATTGTTGAGTAGGAACTATCGGAATTAAACTCTTTGGAGTTTAAAACATACCAAATAAATGGAGAATAGACAGTAGATGTTTTTGGGTCGTTCCAAATATCAGCTAATAAATTTCGTTTATGAGTAACGACAATATTATTCTTTGAGGAAATTACAGCTAACCCTCCGAAGACTCCGCTAACAATACTACCTATAATGTCAATAGTTACTTGCGAACCGTAATTTTTGCTTATTGAAGTACCGATTCCTGTTACCGCACCTGTTATCCCTGATAATATTGTGAATCGTTGAACTCTGGTATCATTAATTTGGTCTAAGTAATTGGCCAATTGTTTGGAACGCTCGGATTCACAATCCAGTTCTGCCGCCAGACTTGCGACTTCAATCGAAGCAAGTAATAATCGATCAAATATTTGTTGCTTATTTACTAAAATATAAACCAAACTATCTTCATCTTCAGTTTTATTTTCTTGCAAGTGCACTAAATCCCTTAATAAAACAAGTGACCCGCTTGCATTTGCCAAGAGTAAATCCTGATAGGAATATTTTTTAAGTAACAAATTATCTTCTTGAAGAATAGAGGTAATATCCCTTAAAGGTAAATATGCAGAATCATACATATACGGGCTTTGCGGAGCACAATAATTCAATTGGGATACCCGCAGATTTGGTTTGATCGAAACACAAGAACCAATGAATAAGAATAACACAATTTGAAAAAATAATTTTATTCTTCCTGCATGTAAAAGATGGACTATTTTATTTTTAATATTCAATATAATTTATTCTAATGAGGTTTGAGTTAAAATTTATTTAATGTTGGTAATGTTTAAATGGCTGGTGCCCCAATAAATAAAATGACAAGGCGATATAACAATAGCCAGTAACAGTCTTTGAATAAATTTGTTGAACATTTTCTTTTTTTTAAATATTAATATTACTTAGCAAGTATTTTTAGATTTGATCAAT
>DATMPR010000245.1:0-5839 GCA_035567575.1 Bacteroidia bacterium | reverse complement strand
GATTTTTTAAAGAATCCAAAAAAATATACCGACTTAGGAGCAAAAATTCCGAAAGGAGCATTGTTAGTTGGTCCTCCCGGCACCGGTAAAACATTATTGGCAAAAGCTGTTGCAGGTGAAGCAAAAGTTCCGTTCTTCTCTTTATCAGGTTCTGATTTTGTGGAGATGTTTGTTGGAGTAGGGGCAAGCCGTGTGAGGGATCTATTCCGAAACGCAAAAGAAAAAGCGCCGTGCATTATTTTCATTGATGAGATCGACGCTATTGGCCGTGCCCGGGGAAAAAATGTTTCTGCGGGCGGTAACGATGAACGTGAAAACACATTGAATCAATTACTAACCGAAATGGATGGTTTTGGTACAAACAGCGGTGTAATTATTTTAGCAGCAACAAACAGGGCAGATATTTTAGACAGAGCCTTAATGCGTGCAGGACGTTTCGACAGACAGATTTATGTTGACATGCCGGATGTAGTTGAGCGTAAAGAAATTTTTAAAGTGCATTTAAAGCATATAAAAATTGATGAAAGTGTTGATGTTGAATTTTTATCGCGACAAACTCCTGGTTTCAGCGGAGCTGATATTGCAAACATTTGTAACGAAGCAGCTTTAATTGCGGCACGAGCCGATAAGAAAAAAGTAACCAAACAGGATTTTTTAGATGCTGTAGATAGAATTATTGCAGGTTTAGAAAAGAAAAATAAAATTATTACACCTCACGAGAAAAAAACGATCGCTTACCATGAGGCGGGTCATGCGACCGTTAGTTGGATGCTGGAGCATGCTTCTCCGTTAGTAAAAGTGACTATTGTTCCGCGTGGCCGTTCATTAGGCGCTGCATGGTATTTACCTGAGGAAAGACAGATCACAACCACTGAACAGATCATGGATGAGATGTGCGCAGCGTTAGGCGGTCGTGTTGCGGAAGAATTAACATTCGGAAAAATCAGTACCGGTGCTTTAAGTGATCTGGAAAAAATTACCAAGCAAGCTTATGCATGTATTGTATATTACGGATTAAATGATAAAATTGGTAATGTGAGTTTTTATGATAGCAGCGGACAATCGGAATATTCATTCGGTAAACCGTATAGCGAATCAACTGCAAAAACAATTGATGAAGAGGTTAAGAAGATGATCGACGTTGCATACGCGCGCACGAAACAAATTCTTACCATGAACAAAGAAAAACTTTCTTTACTTGCGAATAAATTATTAGAGAAAGAAGTTATCTTTAAAGAAGACTTAGAAGAAATTTTTGGTAAACGTCCGTTTGATAAATCAGAAGATCTTCCGGAAATAAAATCATCGGAAGATATTATTCAAAATACGAATACAAATCCACCGGTTTAAGATTAATTTGCTTTCACAAAAAAGCCCTGAAATACGAAGACTTCAGGGCTTTTTTCGTTATCTAAAAATTCTAATTACCCAATAGGAGGAGGAACATTATTAAATAAAACTGCTAATTCCGGTTGTGTTTCTGCTGCTAACCATCCTGCCATTCCTGCTTTCCAAACTTGTGATTGTTTGGTTAATTGTCCTGCTGCAGCCATCGCTTGTAATTGCTGAATACTAAACGGTCCTGTTTGTTGTCCGTTTACTGCAACGTGAAACTGAATGATCGGTGGAGGAGGTGTGCTGGTAGTATTGTTTTGTGGATTAACCTGATTGTTCTGGTACATATTTCCCATTTGATTGGCCATACCAAAACCCATACCTGCACCTAAACCTGCGCCCATAATTCCGCCGCCGTTTTGATTCTCTGCCGCTTTTTCCATTGATACGCCTGCCTGGAATTGGTTAAACGCACCAAGATTTCCTAAAATTCCCATGCTGCTGCGTTTGTCAAGCATTGCTTCAACTTCGGGAGGTAATGAAATATTTTCAATTAAAAATTTGGTTAACTCTAAACCAAGTTCGTTAAACTCAGGACGAATTTTATCTGTAATAATTTTAGAAACTTCATCATAATTACTTGCCATATCTAATACCGGAATTTTACTTTCGGCAATGGCATCCATACCACGGCTAACAGCTAAATTTCTTAGTTGTTCGTTGATTTCTTCAACTGTAAAATCTGCATTTGTAGAAGCAACTTCTTTGTAGAACGTAGTTGCATCTTTTATTTTAAAAGCATAACTTCCAAAAGCGCGGATCCGGATCGGACCAAACTCAGCATCACGCAGCATAATTGGGTTTTTAGTGCCCCATTTTTGGTTGGTGAATTGTTTGGTATTGAAAAAGAATACATCTGCTTTGAAAGGAGAATTAAATCCATATTTCCATCCTTTAAGCGTGCTCATAATCGGCATGTTCTGAGTTTCCAATGTGTACATACCGGGTTGGAAAAGATCTGCCGCTTTTCCTTCATTTAAAAACAAAGCTACCTGGCTTTCACGCACGGTAAGTTTTGCATTCATTTTTATTTCATTCTGTAAACGTGGAAATTTCCACATTATAGTATCGTTGGTGTTGTCGGTCCATTCAATTATATCAATGAATTCGCCCTTAATTTTGTCAAATAATCCCATGGCTATAAAATTTTATAAGATAAATGTAAAACATTTTATCATATCATTTTCGTTAAAAAGCATTAATGAGCATATTTGCAGTAATTAAATTGACTGATAAACACATAATTGTAATTGGAGGCGGCGCTGCGGGCTTTTTCACAGCAATAAATGCGGCGGAAATGCATCCCGGTTTAAAGGTCACCATCCTCGAAAAAAGTAATAAGCTTTTATCTAAAGTCCGTGTTTCGGGTGGTGGAAGATGTAATGTGACCAATCATTGTTTTGATGTGAATGAATTGGTGAAGAATTATCCGCGCGGTTCAAAAGAATTAAAACAAGTGTTCTCTCGTTTTAATGTGAGTGATACTATTGCCTGGTTTACAAAACGTGGAGTAGAATTAAAGACCGAACCCGATAACAGAATGTTTCCTGTAAGTAATAGTTCTGAAACTATTATTGATTGCTTTATGTATGAAGCAAAAAAATATGGTATTGAAATAAAAATGCAGGAAGAAGTTTTGGAGATGAGAACTCAAACTAACAAACAAATTGAAGTCACAACCGATAAGCAAAAATATTTAGTGGATGCCGTCATTTGCAGCAGCGGCGGACATAATCAAAAAAAGAATTACAGTTTCATTCAAAAAACCGGACATACAATTTCAGAATTAATTCCTAGTCTGTTTACAATAAATTTACCTGGTAATAATATAAAGGAGTTAATGGGATTGAGTGTAAGAAACGCAACTGTCCGGGTAGAAAAAACAAAACACAATTATACCGGTCCGGTTTTAATTACACATTGGGGATTAAGCGGCCCGGCTGTTTTAAAATTATCAGCTTTTGCGGCGAAATATTTTTTTGATCTGCAATATAACGCCAACATCAATATTAATTGGACGGGTGATTTAAATAGTGAGTTGGTGAATTCTGAGTTGGCGAGTTATTTAAAGGAAAAAAGTTTAGTTGTTAATACGCCGCTTTATGAAATACCGAAACGGTTGTGGGAATTTTTATTGGAGAAAGCGGAAATCCCTCCGCAAAAACCGTGGATCGAATTAGGAAAGAAACAACAAAATAAATTAGCGCAGATTTTAACTAATGATGTTTACAACATGAAAGGGAAAACCACTTTTAAAGAAGAATTTGTAACGAGTGGAGGCGTAAACTTAAAAGAAATTGATTTTAAAACGATGCAAAGCAAACTAATGCCCAATTTATTTTTCTGCGGCGAAGTATTGGATATCGACGGCATCACCGGCGGTTTTAATTTTCAGAATGCCTGGAGCACTGCTTGGGTTGCGGCGAGTTCAATATGAGTTATTCCTTATCATAAAAAGAAGGAGTAAGAAAAAATACGGTGTCGATAAATTGAAGAGTTCCTTCTTCTGTTAAAACATTTTCATCATGGAGATCTTCTAAAATTATTCCTAAACCCGGATGATAATAGTCGTTTTCCTTCTTGTTTAAAAATCCATTCGTTGCCAAAAACTCTTTTACATTTTCAAGGTTTGTACTTTCGGTTGATCGGACAAAAGGTTGTTTAACAACTGAGTATAATTTATCTTCTCCCTTATAAAATCCAAGGAGTTCATAAGCTAAATGCGGAAAGAAATAATTATGTATCAAAAGATTATAGAGATAATCTTCCCATAACGCGTAAAAAATGCTATCGTTTAATTTGAGAATGAAATTCGTATCCGAAAACTCGTATATTTTTTGCTCAGCTCCTTCTCCAATGTATTTAGATTTGTCGATGCCTGTGTACCACAAACGATTTTCTTCAATAAACTCTACGAGGATCTTCGTTTCCTGCTCTTTGATGAGCTTCGCTTTTTCAGTTCCTGAAACTGCTTTCTTTTTTCCTCTAAGGTAGCCGGTGATTGTTTGGATACTTTTTCCATTCCTAACCGATCCATTTCCTGAAATGATACTCTGTAATTCATGTTTTAAGGACATTTATGTAAAGTTACAAATTTTCTAATAATAGTACAAATCGGAGACCGACGGCATCATCGGCGGTTTTAATTTTCAAAAGGCTTGGGTTGCGGCGAGTAGTGTTTAGTCTTGTAATTAATAAATGGCTAATCTTGATTATAAACAAAGTACTATTTACACTTCATTTATAAATTCATCCGGTGTCAATACGGGAATTTCAGAGCCTTTAAAGTCGCGTGTATTTCTTGTTACAATACAATTAATTCTTTCAATTGAATAAGCGCAAATTATCTGAAGTGCATCTTCAAAATCTTTATGTTTGGATTTAAGCCCTTTTTTAATAATGTCAATGTCAATTGGTATTATTACCAAATAATCAAGCAAGAGATAAATTATTTTCCGTAATTCCTTTTCGTCGATATATTTTTTTAATAAATAATGTGTTGTTGCAATTGAATGTGAAGAAGTAAAGAGTTTGATCTTTTTCTCGTCAGCCATTTCGAATATTTCAATTGCAAATTTGCTGAATGGTTTTCTATCTGCGATCAGGTCAATCAAAATATTAGTGTCAACAAAAACTTTCTTCATAAATGCTTTTTCTCAAGATAAGCCCGGAGTTCCTTTTTCTCGTCAAAGTTTTTCGGGAGCTTAACGGCACCAACTATTTTCCTTAGTCCTGCCGACATTTTTTTACCATCCCTGTTCTCTTTTGTAATACTCTCAAGATAACTTTCGATAAGTTCAGATAGGCTTCTTCCCGTCTCTTTGGCATAAGACTTTGCTTTTTCAATAACGGTTTTTTCAACCGTCAAAGTGAGTTTGGTGGTCATTGCACGTATATTTTTATTAAAGATACGTATTTTCTTTGAAATTTCCAAATAACCTTCCCAATAACTGCCAACTGCTTTCTGTCTACTTTTTAACTTATACGAATCTCCTCAATAACCAATTGCGTCGTAACCGCTCCTCTGAAATCATTTTCCTGGATCTTAAAAACGATGTCGATTGGTATTTTACGCTGGAAGAAACTTAAAAAATCGCCTTTATCGTAAGCAATAGCTGGGAAACGCACATTCGGGTTTTTAGATTGGAAGAGATCTAATTTTAAATGATTGGTGCCAACTACTTTTCCCCAGCCGGTATCAATTACATTCTTTGCAACAAAAAGAGGCGTCATGTTTTCCGGTCCGTGAGGGGCAAATTGTTTTAAGATGCGGAGGGTTTTATCGTTGATATCCTGCAATTCAATTTCAATATCAATGTCCACTCTCGGAATTTGCTGTTCTTCGGTAATACTTTCAGCAACAATTTTTTCAAATTTATTTTGGAAGGCGGTTACGTTTTCTTTTTTCAAAGTTAAACCCGCTGCAAATTTATGTCCGCCAAAT
>DATMPR010000244.1:0-4525 GCA_035567575.1 Bacteroidia bacterium | reverse complement strand
TATGTTTTGAGATAAAACCTTAAGAACTGCAGTCGCTAATAGTTCTTATTGGTTTTAAAAATCCATCGCACCCTCAAACACATCCAGTTTTTCGAGGTATGACATTTGTCTGACGATGTATTCGTGTGCGGGAGTTGGTTTTGCAATATCAACATCGGCCAACAATTTAGAGTTGTCAAACACTTGCCCGAGATTTAAAAATTCCAAATAAGGATCTAAGCCAGCAAATAAAATACGGAGGTTACTTAGTTCGCCAAAAGTATCTTTCCAATGTTTAATGTATTCAGGATATTTAGAAAGTTCGCTTCCAAGAGGTAATTTGTTTTTTGCGAGCAATTTCATTTGCTTCAACATATCATTCTTCACAAAACAATAACGCGGTAATTCATTAAAATATTCTTCAAACACAACACTTAGATGGTGCGCTGATGTTGCTGCTTCCGGTCCGGATGAAATATGATACACATCATGTTTACGTTTTGTAAATAATAATTTTACAATTGCTTCAGCAGCATAATCAACCGAAATAACATCAAGTTTAGCTTGCGGGTTAGCCGGGATCAAACGGATTTGATTAATTGTAGCACAAGCCCACAAAATGACCGGAGAACGCGGTGTAATATCACGGCTATCACCCATGATAATGGAAGGACGCGCGATCAAAATTTTATTGGCCGGTAAATGTTTACGTATAATTAATTCGCCCTGTGCTTTTGAATGTGTATAGCTAACAACGTGACTTGCATTCGGATTCGGCGATTCTTCCTCTCTTACCAAACGATTTTTTACTTCCTTACCGCAGATAGTAGCTGTACCAATATGTAAAAATGTATTAAAGTTTTTTAGCTGCTTTGCCCATAAAACAACTTTTTCTAATCCTTCAATATTGGTTTGTTCAACCATTCTATCATAGATACCGGAGAAAGAAGTATTGGCTGCGGAGTGAATAATTACATTAACATTGCTTATTTCTTTATTAGCAATTAACTGCGCGGTCAGATCTGAATCCACTAAATTACCAATAACGGGAATTACTTTATCCCTATCGTAAAAATCACCATGAAAGCCAAACACTTTATCTAACCGCAGGATAGCATCCACTTCACTTTGCGCACGAACTAAACAGTAAATTTTATTAACCTCTTTACGTTTGCTCAGGTTAACTAATATCTCTCCTCCTAAAAATCCGGTTGAACCGGTTATAAAAATATTCATAAAATCGGGGCTCCTATTCAAAAATCTCTAAACCAATAATTCCTAAAATAATTAAACTAATTGAAACTATTTTTGCTACTGACATACTCTCTTTAAAAAACACCATTCCAATAATTGCAATTAAAGCGGTACCTGCACTTGCCCAAATGGCGTAAGCGTTACCAACTTCCATTTTTTCTAAAACAAAAACAAGGGCACCGAGGCTAATGCCATAAAATACAAACACTAAAACCGAAGGAATGACCTTTGTAAAACCCTCGGCGTATTTCATGGAAATGGTGCCTAAAACCTCAAAAATGATTCCAACCAGTAAAATTAGCCACTTCATTGCCCTGCCCTAAAATTTATTCATTGCAATTTAATTAATTGATTTCTATCAATCAAAAAAAACTCATAAAAAGGGTGGTTTTATTGATAATTCGGGCCTTTTTGTTGTGAAAAAACGCTAATTTATCAATGATCTAATAGCAGAAGCGATTTAGGACTTAATTATCCTTCTCAATATCAGACGCTTTGAACTTTGTGAGGCCTTTTATAGAATTAAGCTGTGCCGATACCACGCTCTCATCCCCTACTATCATTAATTTATAGACATCAGGGGTAAAGTATTTTTTAACGACTTTTTGAACGTCTTCCATTTTAACAGCTTCCAGATCTGTTAAATAATTTTTACGCTTATTAAAATCGTACAGCAACGGATTATAAATTGAAGAAATGGCAGAAGGCATTTCTGAACTCATCACAGAAATTTTTAAACCAATAACGGCCTTATCAAAATCTTCTTTAGTAAAGCTAGCAAGAGAAAAATTTTGAAGTGTTTTATCGAACAAATTAATTGTGTTCAACATTTCATCACTCCTCACAGAACAAGCAGTGGTAAGCAAATTAGAAAACTGAGAAGCGGCTAGTCCGGCCCCAATTGAATAAGTCTTCCCGCCTTTTTCACGGATCTCAGAAAACAAAACAACGTTAAAAATCCGGTTGGCAATATTAAAAGCCAAGAGATCCTTATCTTTTAGAGATGGTCCTATTTTATTCCATTGCAAAGCACATTGAGTGGCAGATGTGCGGTTAATAAAAGCGATCTCCTTTTTTTTAATTTGCGGCATATCCAACGACACACCATTTACTTCGCCGTAAGTCGATTGCCATGCTCCAAAATATTTTTCGACAATAGTTTTTACATCGGCACTATTGAAATTACCACAAACAACTATTGAAGAGTTTTTTGGTGTATAATTAAAGTCGTGAAACTCTTTTATTTTTTCGGGAGTAATTAATTTTAATTGTGCTTTATAATAATGACGTCCCAACGGATTAGAACTTCCATACACAAAAAGATCCATAAAAACATCTGCTAAATTTGCCACATCCATTTTTGAAGGTGTATTGTAATCTATATATTGGGAGATCATTAGATCCAATTTTTCTTTTTTAAAACCTGGATGCAAAATTGCAGAGCTAAACAGATCCATTCCCAGATCAAAATCTTTTGTAAGGAAATTTGCTGTAATAGCTGTATTATCTTTATTTACATCCTGATTCAGATCGCCGCCCAATTTAAACGCGATATCATTTTGCTGCTCTTCAGTATATTTTGAATTTCCCTGCAACAATAATTTAGCCGTTATTTCACCATAACCTTGCTGACCCGGCGCTTCATTTTTTTCACCTGTATTAATTACAAAACGCACATTCACCGCAGGAATTTTTCCGTATTGCATTAAATATATTTTTACACCATTCTTTAAAGTGTAAGTTTCCAATTGCGGTACTTCCTGCGAATAACCCGAAATGGTTGTCAGCGCAAATATTGCTAATATCAATTTTTTCATAAACATGTTATTCCATTATTGGTTTAATGTTGATCACTTTTAATTTCTCAGGATTAAAATAAGTTTGTGCAATAATTTTCAGATCATCCCCTTTTATTTTTTTATACGCCGCTAGTTTTGCATCGTATTCGTTGTAATCTTTATAATAATATTCAGCAAATCCCAATTCAAAGGCTATGTTTGCATTCGAATATTTTCCAAATGTACTTTGGGCTTCAAGACTTTTAATATAATTGTCGATCAATTCCTGATCCATGCCTTCTGTTATAACATCATTAATTTCCTTTGAAATAATTTTTTTGACTTTAGCATTTCCCATGGCAGCTTGCATCACAACATCATAATTCGCATAGTTATTATACAAACGCGAATCATCACTATTAGAGGCAACCTGATAAGCCAAATTACCATTCATAACCAAGTTTGTATTTAATATGGAGTTCGGATTTGAAAACATTAATTCGGAAAATAAATTAAAAGCATAATAATCCTTATGTCCGAACGCAGGAGCAGGAACTATATATGAATAAATCTGCACCGGAAAATCAATATTCATTTCTTCAAGCTCAATGTTATTAGTAAAAACATCCGGCTCTTGTTTTTTTGCGTTTGGAGGTAATTGCTTTTTAATAACACCAAAATATTTTTTCGCGTAAGCAAAAACATCTTCCGCTTTTACATTACCCGTAACAACTATAAACGCGTTGTTAGGACTATAATATTTATCAAAAAAATCCTGACAATTTTTTGTAGTGAAAGCGGTTATCTCAGGCAAGAAACCAATTACATCAACCTGATAGGGATGGTTTTTTGGATATAAATGCTTATAACGTTCGGCTGACATACGCTGATACCAATTATTTTCACCCAAACGTAATTCTTCACCAACAACTTGTCGTTCCGTATCTAAAATTTTTTGATCTAAAATTAAATTCGCCATTCGGTCAGCTTCCATTTCAAAAACTTTCTCAACATGCTGCGATCGTACTTCCTCGTGATAAACTGTTCTGTCGAATGTTGTGTAAGCATTTACGTTTCCTCCCATTTTCTCAATGAGTTTTATGTAAATATCGCCTTCACCGTTAAAATTTTTGGAGCCGCGGAACATCATGTGCTCGAACATGTGAGCCATGCCGCGAACGCCATCCCATTCGTCTTTACTTCCTACACGATACCAAACTTCAACCTGCGCCATTTGGTTCGTATTTTTTTCACACACAATTACTTTTAAACCATTATCCAACACAGTTGATTTAATCGGATACTCCATAGCTTTGGCATTTAATGCCAGCAAACTAAAACATGTTACTACTAATTTATTTTTCATCACTATTTTTTTATTTACAATTACTTGTAGTGAAGTAATCTTTGATCTACTTCACTGCTAAAATTCGGCTTCAATGCCAATCAAAAAGCCCTGGTTAAATTTACCATACGGACCATAAGCTAAAACATAATCAAATCTTATTATTTGT
>DATMPR010000243.1:0-4016 GCA_035567575.1 Bacteroidia bacterium | reverse complement strand
TTAGTTTAATATTGTAGGATTCCTGTGCTTTATACCCAAAAACTTCAAATATCTCGTCAACACAGGAACGGATGATGTCATCGAGCAAAATAATATATTTGTTTTCGTTTTCCAGAGGCAGAACAACAAAACGGTTAGTAACCTTAGAAGGGATCTCGATCAAAGCATATTTTGTTTTTTTCTTTTCATCATTAGAAATTAATTTGACAAAAAGATAACCTGATTTATCTTTCATGTAAGGAAATGCTTTTGCTTCATCTACCATGATAGGGAATAAAGCAGGCATAATTTCAGAATGGAAATATTCTTTTACAAAAGGTATTTGATTTTTAGTAAGCTGTTTTTCGTTTATGATAAAGATCTTGAGAGCGGCAAGTTCTTCCAGTATTTTACTATAGATCTCCTCGAAACGGTTTTGCTGTTCAATTACCTTGCGTTGCAATTTTGGAAGCAGTTCTGTAGGATCATCACCATATAACGTTAAAGCCTTTTTACCTAATTTACTTAAGCGCCGTACGGTTGCTACCCTAACTCTGTAAAACTCATCACGGTTATTACTGAAAATGCCAAGAAATTTGAGACGCTCAATTAAAGGTGTGGTTTCGTCGGCTGCTTCCTGCAAGACCCGTTCATTAAAGGAAAGCCAGCTTATTTCTCGGTTTATAAATGGAACGTTCTTCTTTTTCATTTAGTACTATTTCTTGAAGCTCTTCGGGAACTTACTAATTAGTAACTTACCATCTTGTTTGTTTAAAATTTCTTTCCAGTCGCTAAACTCGAAACCAATTTTTACTATTCCACAGGTTGGTACATTATCAAAATACAAACTCTTATTAATTTCATTGCTTAATTCGGTCATCATTGGATTATGTCCAAACAACATTAAGCGGTTTATTTTTTTATCGGTTTGGGATATTACCTTTAAATAACTCCTAACATCGCTCTCGTATAGTGAATCCTCTATAAGCACATCTTTTTCTTTCATCTCAAATGTTCTTGCAAAAATAAATGCTGTACCAATAGCTCTTGTGGCGGGACTCGATACCATCGCGTCCGGTAAACCCATTTCTTCTTTAAACCAATTGCTTAAACTGTAAGCATCGGCAAAGCCTCTTTCGCTGAGTGAACGGTCAATATCTTTAACGCTTTCGTTAGCCCAATCTGATTTCGCATGTCTTACTAAAACAAGTTCTTTCATTCCTTAAAAAATATGTTTATAAATATGCGCATTTGTATGCTATAAAAGCCATAAATTTACACAAAAGCAGGGTTGAATTATGAGCAACAAATCAACAATAACTTGTCCTAATTGTAAAACTGAGTTTGAAGCAACCGATGCCTTCAGGGATGAAGTGCAGCGCGAATTGAATACCAAGGCTAAAGAATGGCAGTTAAAACGTGAAGAAGAGTTTAAAAAGAAAGAAGATGCTTTTCAGCAACAGCTTAATGAAGAACTAAGCAAACAAAAACTTAATATTGAAGAGACTGTAAGAAAATCGATAAGCAATGATTATGAGAATAAGCTTAAGCTGTTAAACGATTCAAATATTCAAAACGAAGAAAAATTAAAAATAGCTCGCCAAAAGGAATTAGAATTTCTAAAAAAAGAACAGGAATTAAAAACGAAAGAGGCTGAAATGGAAATAAGCGTTCAGAAAAAACTTAACGACGAAAGAAGTACAATTACCGAAACTATAAGAAAGCAAGAACAAGAAAAAAGCTCACTCAAAATAAAAGAACTCGAAAAACAACGTGACGACTCAATAAAACTTGCTGAAGAAATGAAGCGGAGAGCCGAACAAGGCAGTATGCAATTACAAGGCGAGGTTCTGGAATTAGCTTTGGAAGAGTTATTAAAATCAACTTTTCCATTCGATCTAATTGAAGAAGTTGGAAAAGGAATTAAAGGGGCAGATTGCATGCAGCATGTAAGAAATTCTTCCGGACAAGTTTGCGGTAAGATCATTTTTGAAAGTAAAAGAACAAAAGCATTTACGAACGACTGGATAGAGAAATTAAAAAACGATATGCGTTCTCAAACGGCAGACATTGCAGTTATTGTAACTGAAACCATGCCAAAGGATATGGAACGTTTCGGAATGAAAGACGGTGTTTGGATCTGCAATTTCTCAGAATTAAAATCTTTGGCGTTTGTATTAAGGGATTCACTGATAAAAATACAAGCTGTTGCAGTTAGTCAGGATAACCGCGGCGACAAAATGCAGCTCTTATATAATTATCTAACGAGTAATGAATTCAAACAACAAATTGAAGCAATAGTTGAAGGATTTACCGCGCTTAAAGATGGAATCAGCAAAGAAAAGATCCAAATGGAAAAAATCTGGAAAGAGCGGGAAAAACAATTGGAGAAAGTGATGCTGAACACCACACATTTTTACGGTTCAGTAAAAGGCATTGCAGGAAATGCCATTGGAGATATTAAGACTTTAGAATTAGGAGAATAATTTCATGCGTGAAGACGACGATATGTGGAACGACCCGGATAACTGGAAAGGGGGCCTTTTCTATTTCAATCCAAAAGACAAAAGAGTTTTTGTTTTAAAACGGAATCCATGGTTTGGTATTACATTAAATTTCGGTAATCCATACTCCATTATACCGATAGCTTTGTTGTTGATTTTAGTGATTTTTTCTAGCAAGAAATAGTTTATCTAATTTTCTTTAAAATCCCCCTAATATCCGCCAAATGATGATCATCATGTTCAGCAGTAAAAAAAGCTACATCAACCGGACGCATGGGAGTTTGTAAACGCGGGTGTATAGATTTAAAAACTTGAGTTGCATCATCCAATTTTTCCAAACGCTCAATAAATTGTTTTCTCCTTCCGGAAAAATAGTTTAACAATTCATTTAGTGTTTTTGAATTATGATTGGCTTCGTTGGTTTTAATATTTTTCATGTCCGCTGCACGCAACATTTCTTTCCTTGCTAAAAAATCATCTATTCTGCCTTCATGCAGATCTTCCAGATCCGATAAATGACCAATATGTTCTTTTACACTCCACTTGCCGTCAGGTTTAAACTCAGCGTCTTTTTCAGGCATTCCCAAGATCATGTCTTGTATTCTGATCTCTGTCCCTCTCAGTCGTTCCAATATATCAGCCAACCAACCTTCCGGAAAGTCGAACGTAAATTTTCTATCGGTCCACTTTGCGCGCTGCATTAATCTAAAATTGCATCGATTGTTATCGCTGTATTTAAAAGTTTTGAGATCGGACAGTTTTTTCCTGCCTCATCAACTAACTTATCAAACTGATCTTTCGTTACATTTTTAATTTTGGCTTTCAATTTTAAGTGAGAACTTGTTATTGCGCCTGATTCGAGAGTAATTTCACAATTAGTTTCAAGAGAATCTACAGGAAAGCCTGCACCATCAAAAACAAAAGCCAGTTTCATTGCAAAACAACTTGCATGTGCCGCTGCTATCATTTCTTCCGGATTTGTTCCCGGGCCGCTCACAAAACGTGTTGTATACGAATAAGGTGTGTCTTTTAAAACACCACTGTTGGTAGTCATTTTACCGGTACCTTCTTTTCCTGTTCCATGCCATACGGCGCTTGCGTTACTTTTCATATTATTAGATTTTTTATAAATATAATTAAGTTTTTATTTGTTTACGCATTAAAAGATCGTTTTGAGGATCGTCTCCCAAAACAAAAATATGTTTACCGAAAACTTCGAATCCCCATCGTTCGTAAAATTCAATTGCTTTTGGATTGTGTTCCCATACGCCCAGCCAAACAGTTTCTAATTTATTTTTGATCGCATGTCCGATATTTTCCTTTATTAATATAGCGCCGATTTTTTTATTCTGATATTCTTTAAAAATATAAAGACGTTCAATTTCAAGCGCTTTGTCATTATCTGTTTCAATTGGAACATTATTTTGTTTTGATTTACTGTATCCAATTGGCCTTTCATTAATACTTGCAAGAAGAAAAATAGTTTTTGCATCACTTAGTTCGGATCTCACAACATTTAAATTAAATTTCTCG
>DATMPR010000242.1:0-2613 GCA_035567575.1 Bacteroidia bacterium | reverse complement strand
CAACACAGTTATCGCGTATTAAGGAATCAGATACTAAATCGTTCTGCTATTCGGGTTCATTAGTTTATATTGGAACAAATAATGGCTTGTATTGTTACGACCTGAGCCTTCAGCCTCCGCGTTTTGGCCTAAACACATTTGTCAATAGTTTTTTCTTTGGTAAGGATTCCATGGAAATAAACTATAATGTTCATCCACGCAGTACTTTTCCTGAAATTAAATTAGGTTACGAAAATAACTCAGTATATTTTAATTTAGGCGCTTCTGATTACATTGATAAAAATGAATTATCGTTTTCTTATTATCTTGAAGGTAAGAGCAAACCAGCTGATAAATTCACAAAAGACAAAAATCCTTATTACGATAATTTATTTGAAGGAGATTATGCTTTTCATGTAATATCAAAAAATATTTTGGGTTTAGAAGGTCAGGAAATAAAAATTCCATTTACAATTTTACCTCCCTGGTATCGCACCATTTGGGCTTATTGCTTTTATATTCTTTTATTTTTAACAATGGTTTACTTCATTATTAAATTGAATTCGAAACGATTAGTTGAACAAAATCTTAGGCTCGAAAAAATAATTACCGACCGCACCAAAGAAATAAATAAACAAAAACTCGAGATCGAGTATAAAAACCAGGAAATTACCGATAGTATAAATTACGCTAAAGGAATACAGGATTCCATTCTTCCGGTTATACATGAAATTAAAAAAATATGGAACGGCATATTCATTTTCTTCCAGCCAAAAGATATTGTAAGCGGAGATTTTTATTGGTTCAAACAAATTAATAAAGATGAATTTTTAATTGCAGCTGCTGATTGCACCGGACATGGCGTGCCCGGCGGTTTCATGAGCATGATCTGCTCCGGTAAATTACATGATGCGGCAAGAGAAACCACAAAACCCGACGAAATTTTATTTTTAGCGAACAATAGCATTAAAGAAAGTCTGGGTCAGCAAAATGAAGGCAAGAATAAAGACGGAATGGAAATTTGTCTGGTTAAAGCAAATTTAAAAACGCGGGAAGTATTATTTTCCGGTGCTAACCGTCATCTATGGATCATTGATGCTAAAACTAAAAACTTAACTGAAATAAAACCAACCAAAGCGAGTATTGCCAGTTTTACAGAATTTAATTTTAAGTACGAGTTAAATACCCTCCAATTAAATAAAGATGATACTTTATTTTTATCGACCGATGGTTATCCGGATCAGTTCGGCGGGCCGCATGGTAAAAAATATATGAGTAAGAATTTTAAAAACTTTTTGATCAGTAATTCTCATTTAGAAATTTCTGAACTAGAAAAAGAAGTCAGATCGAATATAAATAACTGGATGCAAAACCACGAACAGGTAGATGACCTATTGGTAATTGGGATCCGATTATAATTTACAAAATGAAAAAAATATTATTATTTATATTTTGTTCTTCCCTTCTTAACTTGCTTTATTCGCAAAGTGATTCGGTTTTTAAATTAACCACATTGGTTGATAAGAATCCTAACCCGATGACAGTACCCGGCATTAAACTTAATCATTGCTGGAAATATCATAAAGGCGACAGCATGCGGTGGGCATATCCATCAATTGATGACAAAGCCTGGAAATATATTCAATCGGAACTTGATCTAAAAAAACTACCATCAGGAACATTTGAAAACTGCGGATGGTTCAGGCTGCATATTCAGGTGGATACTCAGTTTGTAAACAAGAATCTCGCTTTAATGATCAATCATTTAGGTACATCTGAGATATACTTCGATGGAAAATTAATACATAGATTCGGAAAGATTGATCCTGCTAATATTTTAAATGACAGTGTTTATAATCCGCTTTATTATCCAATGAACATTCGTTTTGAGAATAGCAGAACGCATGTTATCGCAATTCGCTACAGGAACCGTGAAGCACAAACTGATTTGAAAAATCTCATGATCCCTTACAGTGGCTTTGATCTTAAATTATCGGAAGCTGATGTTGTTTTAGATTTTTTTCTGGGCGGAAACTTTTTTTACAAAGCAATTATGTTCTTCTATTTTGCTTTCTTTCTTGCTTTGGGAATCTTACATTTCTTTTTCTTTTTATTCTACAGACAAAATAAATCCAATTTGTACTATAGTATCTTTGCAGTAAGTTTTGGTTTTGTTTTTCTGATTCAGGCGCTTCTTCAAATTACAAATGATCCTGAAAATCTTAAAACCATCCTGGCTTTAGCGCCTTACATACCACTTTTATATGGCGGCGCTATACTTGCCATGCTTTACACCATTTTCTATCAGAAAATTTTAAAGATCTTTTGGGTGTGGATCGGATTAATGATCCTGCATATTATTCTCTGGGAATTAAAAACACCAGTTTCATATTTAAGTGCATTTAATACCCTCTTTATTATTATTGAACCTGTTCGTATTATTATAGCTTCCATGATCAAAAAGAAAGAAGGTGCGTGGATAATTGGAGCCGGCATTATCACAACAGTTGCTTTCTTCACAGCAGCTACTTTCATTTTAGTAACCGGTCACGGTGATCTTCTCTTTAATAATAGCGGCTGGGTTGGCGCATTAGTCGGCATTACTGTTTTACTTTCTACTGTCAGTATCCCATT
>DATMPR010000241.1:0-5465 GCA_035567575.1 Bacteroidia bacterium | reverse complement strand
ATCTTGAGCCGGGAGGATTTGTTCAATGGAAAGCTAATAATCCTGATTTATATTTAAAGGAAATGTGGTATTACACCGAATCATTTTACATAAAACGTGATTATTTAACCACCGGAGACGCACTACCTGAATCTTCCATTGATATTAGCAGATTTGAAACCAAAAGAAAACCCGGTGTAGAAAAGATCGTCCCTCTTCCCGGATTTAAAGATGCGGTAGTTTTAATCCCTGAAGATAAATTAATTTATAAACTCAAGTAATGAAAAATACAATGAACATTTATAAATTGCTAATATTTTCCGCGGCATTTTTTATTACTGGAAATTTGCTTTCCCAAGTGGGAGTTGGGCCCGCTCCTTATTGCATGCCTCAATACTCCGGATTCAGCAGACCATGTAATCAACCCGGGCCATCGAATACCGCCGGGAATACAATAAACGATTTTATTAATGATTTTAATACCACAGGTGCAAGCGTAAATATAACTAATAATGGCAGCGGATGTAATTCGCAAATTTTCGCCTCTACTTCAGAAAATTATTTTTTTGTTGCATGTCCGATATTTTTACGCGTTGTTCCCGGACAAGTAGTTACTTGTAATTTCAGGTCAGGAATTATTTATGATCAGGGATTTGCTTTATTTGTTGATTGGAATAACAATAGTCTATTTGATCTGCCTGCCGAACGTATAGTAGCCATACCTGGGCTTCCACCTGCTAATACGTGGACGACCGGTGCATTTACCGTACCTGCAGCACAAGCCGCAGGTACTTACAGAATGCGTGTAAGATGTGCTTATGTTACGACGGGCGGAATAATCGATCCATGTATCTTGTACAACTATGGAGAAACTGAAGACTACAGGCTACAAGTGGGTCCCGGATTAATATGCGGGGTTTTACCGGTTGAATTAACCGCATTTAATTCTCTGTACATAAATAAATCAACAGAACTAAGTTGGACTACGGCGACGGAAAAAAACTCAAATTATTTTACGGTTGAGAGAAGTTACGACAATTTTCAGTTCGAAGTAATTGCGAAATTACCCGCAAGCGGCAATAGCAATTCTGAAAAAAACTATTCTACAATGGATAAAAATCCTAAAAGTAATAGCATCATTTATTATCGCTTAAAACAATATGATAAAGGAAGTGAAGTAGAATCCTTATCAAAAACAATTACTGTTTATACTGCTTATTCAAATATTGGTTTTGAAATGTTTCCTAACCCTGCAAATACTGAAATAACTTTAGTAATGCCTGATGCTTTGGTAGGTATGGATCTTTCAATCAGCGTTTATGATTCTTATGGCAGAAAGGTTCTTGGTTCAGAAACCACTGTTACGCAATATAATAAATCTCAGGTTTTCAATATTAATGAGATTGAAAATGGGACTTATTTCGTGAAGATACATGATGCTTTAGGCAATGTTGTAATGAAAAAGATTTTGCTAAAGCAATAATTATTACAATTTCAAATTCTCAGCCGGATCCCAATATAATTTTTTGAAATCAATTATTTTATCATTCTTCACTTTTATTTTTTCTTTCTCTAATAATTCCTGCATTTGATATGGCGTAGCAAAATGATGTTTGCCGGTTAATTCTCCATTCCTATTCACTACTCTGTGTGCCGGCACTTTTGGTTTTTGATTATGTGCCGCATTCATTGCGTAACCTACAATTCGCGATGAACCCGCCGAACCTAAATATTTTGCAATGGCGCCATAACTTGTTACCCTGCCTTTTGGTATTAAACGCACCACCTGATAAACCGAATCAAAAAAATCTTTATCCATTTTATTTTTTTATGTGTTTTTCAAAAAACGACCTGCTATTCAATACTTCAATATCAGAAAAATAAAAATCATTCTGGTCTTCGGTTATGATGCATCTGCACCCGCTTTCTAAAGCCGAATAATATTCTAAACCATCTTCAAGATCGAGTACTTTTTTATTTTCCAATGCTTTCAAAACTGTCTCATAGTTCATTCCTGTTATACCAATATGCTTGCTTAAAAGATTTATTTTAGATTTGGCAGTGGAACGTCCGCTCTTTTTTTCGCTAAAATAAAAAGCAATAGCCACGCAAAGAGGCGAAGTATATAATTTAAAATTTTGTGGATTCGTATTACTTAAGATCCGTGAGCTATAAGTAAAAACCGGAAATTCTTTATTTAAAACCGAAATTAAAACATTCGCATCTAAAAATACTTTCATTTTCGTTTTTCAAAAAATTCTTTTTTTAATGCAGAACGCTTTTTGGATTTAGTTACATACCCTGCTTTACCTTCTGAAATTTCATTGACCCAATCGGCAACAGGCATATTTTCAAGATCTTGATAGTTATTTGTTGTTATTTTATCCAAAATCATTTCCATGAGCCTTGATAGACTAATGTTTTGTCTCTCGGCGTAAACTTTTGCCTTTTTTATGATCCTTTCATCAAAAGAAAGCGTTATTTTTGCATCCATACGACAAATATAAATAATCCATACGTATAAAACAAATTCAACTTACCATTAAATTACAACCACGGATATCGCTGTTATCAAATCGTCCCAGCAATTCAAATTGTCCGTTGCCTTTTGATCTGCCCAGATCCTGAGTTGCGATAAACGAACAGGAATTTACATTGGCCAGATCAATAATATTTAAACCGCCTGTTTTATTTTCTTTAACATAATTTAAAGGATCTTCAGTATCGCGAACCAAAACTTTCATCCATGGCGGACAATCAAATAAACCATCGCCTTTTGAATAAGCTTGCGATAATAATTCTGTCATGCCATATTCACTATGAATAGTTGAAACGCCAAACTTTTGTTTTAGAATTTGGTGAACTTCTTCCTTTAAAAGCTCTTCACGTTTTCCTTTCATGCCACCCGTCTCCATCACAATAAAATTATCAGTCAGCTTAATATTTTTATCAGCTAAATCTAATAGAGCGTAAGTCACACCGATCAAAAGTGTTTTTTTGTTTTGTTGTTTAAGAGTTTTTAATACATCAATTAATTTATCATGATCATCCATAAAAAAACCACTTAGCGGATGTGCAGACTCTTTTATTAACCTCTCAAACATGTAAACCAAAGAAGAATCTTTGCGCTCCAAATAATTAGGTAAAAGCGCTGCAATAGCGTAATCAGAAGGTTTACCGTAAAACAGCTCAAAACCCTTTATAAAACTCTTCTCATAAACTGTAATATCGGAAACTATATGCCTTGATGGGGTTTGTCCGCTTGTAGAGCTGCTCGTAAACACAATAAAATCATCCTTTTTAGCGTTACATATTACGTCCTGACTTTTAAAAAACTCGATAGGTAAAAAAGGAATTTTTGAATAGTGATCTATGGTTTCGGGTTTGGTTTTTAAAGATTGGGAAAAGGTGCGATAAACCAAGTTGTTTTGATATTGGGACTGAAAAATAGATAAGGTCAAATTGTTAAATTCTATCTCATTCAACTGGTTTAAAACAGATTCTATCTTACTCAAGTGCATAATTGCAAAATTATGCTTAATTTTATAGGTACAATATGTTTCAAAAAATAAAACATCTTTTATTAATTCTTGCTTTAATTGCGGGTGTTTATGCTTGTGTTAAAAAGAAAACATTTTCTCAAAAACCCGAAATCACCTACAAAAGCTTTACACCTTTTGTAGGTGACTCTGCTGATATGGTTATTGGCTTTTCGGATGGTGATGGGAATATTGGGGCTGCTATAGGCGATACTACCAAAAATCTTTTCATGAATTATTATTACAAAGATACTATTAGTCAAAAGTTTGTTGCTTTTTACGATGCTTTTGGTAATGATAGTTTAAAGACAGGATACACTATTCGTAAACCAAGCGATAGTTACGAAGGAAAATCAATAAGCGGTGAAGTAGCAGTACGCATTTCAAAATACCGTCACAGTAAAAGAATTAAAACCATAAAATACGTTATATATATGTTTGACGAGAAAGGCAATAAGAGTAATGTTCTCACCACTCCGGAATTAACAGTTCCTTAATTACCTTTAAGCACAGCGATCATTTTCTCTGCCAAGATCTTACTTATTTTATAATTCGATTCGTGCGTCCAGCCACCAATGTGCGGACTCAAAACTACTTTATCGCTTTTAATAAGATATTGCATTGGTTCGGGTAATGATGCTACACCAAGATTTTCGAAAGAAATGGACTCGTATTCCAAAACATCCAGACAAGCACCCAAAACTTTACCGGATCTGATTGCAGAAACAAGATCAGCAGTATTTAAACATTTACCGCGCGCTGTATTAATTAAATAAATATTTTTTTTGAAACGATTTATGAATTCTTCATTTACCAAATAGTTTGTTTCATCCGTTAATGGAACATGCAAACTCAAAATATCAGATTCGTTTTGCACTTGTTCCATTGTTGTTTCTACAACGAAATCTTTTCCGAAATTCTTTAAATATTTATCATATACCAGAACTTTACAGCCAAATCCTTGTAAACGTTTTGCAAAAGCTGAACCCATATTGCCATAGCCAATTATTCCAACAGTTTTTCCACACAACTCTACTCCCCTGTTCTCTGCTCTTTTCCAAATTCCTTTTCTTACTTCGTCATCCGCACGTTTTAAATTATTAAATAACATTAATAACATTCCAAGAGTGTGTTCTGCGACTGCATCCCGGTTACCATCAGGAGCACTAACACATTTTATTCCTTTACTTCCGGCGTAAGACACATCAATGTTTTCCATACCTGCTCCTGCCCTGCCTATGCATTTTAAATTTTTTGCTGCATCAATAATTTCTTTTGTGATCTTAAATTTGCTTCGTAAAACCAAGCCATCATATTCAGGCAACAAATTAATTAATTCTTGTGGTGTTTTATCCCAATATAAATCACAATGAAATCCTGCAGCTTGTAATGTTTCGTGCAAAATATTATGATTAGAATCAGCTAAGAGAATTTTTACCATCATTCAAAATTAAGCAATACAAAACTCTTATGGGTTTTAAAAAATATTTTTATCAGAAAATTAGCACAGCGTTTGTTTATAAAAAAATGCAGGGCTATTAACAATTTCATATACTTGTTAATTGGGTTATTAACAAAAAGAAGGTTCATAACCAGGCTTTTAATAAGTGTTGTTAATTCAATGTTAGCTTTTGTGTTAACTGCGGTTTTTTCGTACCTTGAACTAATAATTGCACATTTGCCTCCCTTACTTTTTTATGACCCAAGATAACCAAAATAAAACCCGCAAACGTATTGTAACAAGCACCGGAGTTCCGGTAACAGAAATAGGAAAATTACCTCCGCAATCAGTTGAACTTGAAGAAGCCGTATTAGGAGCAATGCTTTTAGAGAAAGATGCGCTCAGTTCTGTCATTGATGTTTTATCACCCGAAAGTTTTTATAAAGAACAAAACGGAAAAGTTTTTTCAGCTATTGTCAGCTTATTTAACCGCTCTGAACCGGTTG
>DATMPR010000240.1:0-31875 GCA_035567575.1 Bacteroidia bacterium | reverse complement strand
AATTTCAACCGCTGCATACATATAAGGCAAACATGCAGAAGCTAAAATTGATTTTGCAGAAATTTCTTTCGGACCAAAAATTCTTGCTTCACATGTTTTTACATTGGTGGCGCACACAAATAGTTTTGGCGGACTCATTTTTTGTAGTTCATCAAAATCGATCAGATCTTTTAATATTTTTTCAAGTGGATTTAATCCGAGTGGATTTAATTGGGTAGGCGAAAAATTTTCAGCGGCCATGCTAAACATTTTGTAAGCGGGAGAGTAATCCATATTCCCCTTGCTCATCATTTTATCCATCCAGGTTGGCTGCAGCATCGAAAGTTTTCCTGCTTCCGATATTTTATGCCAGAATTTTACCAGCATGTGTTTGGCCATATTCTTCCCGCCTTTATTTAAACCATAGATTGTACAAACACCATTCATGGCCCCTGCGCTTGTTCCGCAAATGCCTTCAATTTCAATGCGCTCATCATCCAACAGACGATCAATAACCCCCCAGGAATAAGCCCCGTGCGAACCGCCGCCCTGCAGAGCTAAATCTATTTTCTTAATTTGCATACAGTAAATTTAATAAAAGTATCTTTGCATTATGCAACAAAATACAGCTGAACTCATAAATTATTTAGAAGGCTTTGTAAGCGACAGGCGTAAACAACGACTAACTGAGGTTTTAGCGGAACGAACGCGGCATATGGCCATAGTTTTGGAAGATGTTTACCAAGGACATAATGCCAGTGCAGTGTTACGCAGTTGCGATTGCTTTGGTGTGCAGGATATACATTTTATTGAAAACAGAAATAACTTTAAAATAAGCGAAGATGTTTCGATGGGCGCTACCCAATGGCTCACCTTAAAAAAATACAACAGCACCGAAAATAATACCGCATCCTGCTTAAAAGAATTAAAAAAACAAGGTTATAGAATTGTGGCAACGAGTCCGCATAAAGATGACAAAACAATTACTGAATTGGATGTAATAAAACCATTTGCTTTAGTTTTTGGCACTGAGATCGACGGCATAACAGAAACAGTTTCTGAAATGGCCGATGAGTTTGTAAAAATACCAATGTATGGTTTTACCGAAAGTTTTAATATTAGTGTAAGTGCTGCTTTATGTATGAATGAATTAATGGGACGCATCCGCAAACAAAAAATTGCTTACCAAATAAACGAAGCTGAAAAAAAGGAAATTTATTTGGAATGGTTAAAAGCTTCGATAAGTAAAGTTGATTTGATAGTAAAGGAGTTTTTAGCGAAGAAATAGATCTCGACTCCGCTCGACCTGACATTAGTACTTACTTCCGCTCATTTCAATATTTTCAACGGGATGCCAGGTGGTTTTAATTTCCTGCAGATCTAAAATTAAATATGGGTTTTGATTTTCATCTTTGGTCCAGTCTTTGTCCCAATAAAAAACGCGTTTTACATTTAGGGAAACATTTTCACCAATAAGTTTTATTTCTTCTTTATTATTTCTGCAATAAATTAAAGCGTTCACATCCATGTGTGAGGAGAAATGAGAATGTAATTCTTCGCTGGTGCCAGTTAAAATATTCACAACTCCGTCTGACAGATCAGAAGTGGTTAAAACCTCAGCTAAAGTAATTGCGCACAAAGGAAGTTTTTCTGAGGGTAAAACCACACAAGTATTTCCTCCTGCAATTACCGGAGCAATTACAGAGACTAATCCTAACAAAGAAGATTTTTCAGAAGCGATAATCGAAACAACTCCCATCGCTTCAGGAACAGAAAAATTAAAATGTGAAGAGGAAACCGGATTTACACTCGAGAACAATGCAGAATATTTATCGCACCAACCGGCATAATAAACCCAACGGTCGATAGACAATGAAACTTCCGTTTCCGCTTGTTTTTTGTTTAATCCTTGTAAAATTAATTCATTTACAAATTGCTCTTTTCTTCCTTCTATCATTTCAGCAATGCGGTATAAAATTTGTGAGCGGTTAAAGTGGGTTTTTGAACTCCATCCGCTAACTGCGCCTCTTGCTGCAACTTCAGCATTACGGAAATCTTTGCGTGATGCTAAACAAATGTTAGCGATCAATTCTTTTTTCTTTCCGCGCAATTCATAATACCGTCCGCTTTCGCTTCTAGGGAATTGTCCACCAATAAATAATTTATACGTTTTTAAAACCTCTATCTCTGCCATGGAATAAAAGTACGAAATTTTTTATTATCAATAGTGACTTCGACAAGCTCAGTCACCACGCTGTATTTATTTAAAACATTTTCTCAAAAACTTCCTCAAAGCTGCATTGGAGACTTTTGGCGATTCTAAAAATCCCATGTGACCATCATGTTCCAAATACAAAATTTGTTTATTTTGAATTTTTTCAGCTTGTTCTAATAATTGAGCGGCAGGTAAAACATTATCGTGTTCACCAATAACCATCATAATAGGATATTCTACTAATCCCAAAATTATACGGCGGTCGATTCGGTCTTTCATCCCTTCCAATGAAGCAACAATTCCCTGCTTTTTTGTTTTTCCTGCAATACGGGAAGCAAATGATAATTCTTTTTTTAAATATTTTAAGTTTTTTGTGGCGAATAAATTCCGGATAACTTCGCTGGTATAAATTTTATGATTTGCTTTTACAACTTTAACCGAACGGCGGCGGTCACGTTTTTTTTCTTCGCTGTCGGCATAAGAAGAAGAATGATATAAACAGATTCCACGGATATGATCCGGAAACAGATCAGCAAAAGCCAAAGCGGCGTAACCTCCCATGCTATGTCCAATTAATACATAACGTTTTAATTTAAGATGCTCTAAAATCTTTTTTACACATTTGGCCATTAATTCCATTGTATGTACATAACCAAAATTATCAGTGCCGCCATGTCCGGGTAAATCAATTGCAATTACTCTGTAAGATTTTGAAAGATCAGAAATAGTTTGTTCCCAGATTTCGTACGAGCCTAAAAATCCATGCAACAAAACTACAACGCGTCCTTTTCCTGTATCCGAAAAAGTAACTTTTCCTTTTTTGAATGTTGTGGTTTTTAGCATTGCTTATAGTTTCTCGCAGAGACGCAAAGTCGCAGAGAGCTACGCGTTAACTAAAGCAGCCTTTAAAATACTTTCGAATAAAAATTTTCCATCTTCATTCGCCAGTTCTGCATCAGAAGCGCGTTCCGGGTGAGGCATCATTCCAAATACATTTTTTGTTGCATTACAAATACCGGCAATGTTTTCGGTAGCACCATTTGGATTCGCTTCATCGGTAATGTTTCCATTCTCGTCACAGTAGTGGAATAATATTTGTCCGTTAGTGTTTAATTTTTTTAAAGTCTCAGCATCAGCAAAATATTTTCCTTCTCCGTGAGCGATCGGAATTTTTAAAGCTTTATTTTTAGGAATTGCATTTGTAACTGCGGTGGTATTATTTTCTGCTTTTACAAAAACATTTTTGCAAATAAATTTGCGTGTGTTATTGTGTAATAACGCCCCTGGCAACAAACCTGCTTCGCACAATACCTGAAAACCATTACAAACGCCAAAAACAAATCCGCCGTTCTCAGCGTGTTTGATCACGTTATTCATGATCGGAGAAAAACGCGCAATTGCACCGCTGCGTAAATAATCGCCATACGAAAAACCTCCGGGTAAAATAATATGCGTGCAGCTTTCAAGATCGGTATTTTTGTGCCATAACTTTATTGTGTTTTGCTTTAAGATAGTTTGAAGCACATATACCATGTCTTCATCGCAATTAGAGCCCGGAAATACTACAACGCCGAATTTCATTTGAGAATAGAATTAGGATACAAAGTTAGTGAAAAAACAGGGTTTTTGAAAGGGGTTTTTTAACAAGCTCAGCATAATTTCAACACAGAGGGACAGAGTTACTAAGAGATTTACTTCCTTAATTCGAAATTCTGACCTAAATAAACTTTCCTTACTTGCTCGTCATTAGCTAAATCTTCGGCTGAACCTGATTTAATCACGCTTCCGGAATACAACAAATAAGCTCTGTCGGTAATATTCAGAGTTTCGTGAACGTTGTGGTCGGTAATTAAAATACCAATGTTCTTGCTTTTTAGGGTTCGGATTACACTTTGAATATCTTCAACAGCGATGGGATGAACACCGGCGAATGGTTCGTCTAACAAAATAAATTTAGGATCTGTTGCTAATGCGCGTGCGATCTCAGTTCTTCTTCTTTCGCCGCCCGATAATTGATCGCCCAAATTTTTACGCACATGCTGTAATCCAAATTCGTCCAATAAAGTTTCAACTTTTTCCTCTTGTTCTTTTTTAGTGAGCTTGGTCATTTCTAAAACCGCGCGTAAATTGTCTTCAATGCTTAATTTTCTGAACACTGATGCTTCCTGAGGTAAATAACCAATTCCTAATTGAGCACGGCGATACATTGGTTCTTTTGTAATATCAAGATCATCTAAAAATATTTTTCCTGAGTTTGGTTTTACCATTCCTACTATCATATAGAACGACGTTGTTTTACCTGCACCATTGGGTCCCAGCAACCCAACAATTTCGCCTTGCTTCACTTCTACCGAAACGTTATTTGCAACGGTGCGGCTTTTATATTTCTTAACTAAATTCTCCGAACGTAATATCATATCTATAAAGCAAATTGAAAACTAAATTTAAATCCAAAATTTTGTATTGGGTTAGCTCTCGGATACGTTAGTCTCCAAAGTGCGTCTACCCTAAACACTTTAAAAACGTTTTCGATACCGGCGCTTGTTTCAACATACGGCTCTTTCTCAAGTGATCTTAATGTTGTTGGAAAAATCAAAACGTTACGGTTATTTTGATCAACGCTTCCCCATACTGCTTTCGCGCTTATCACTTCGCGCCATTTTAGTTTTCTCAATAATGGAATTTTATTGAACAACAATCCTTCAAAGTGATGAAAAACAGCCGCCGCTACATACTGATCACTTCCAAATTCATAATACCGCATCATATTATAAGCATAATCGTCATAAACATAAGTTTCATTACCGCCATGTAATTCTAATAATGGATAAGCTACTTGTCCCCAAATTTTTCCTGCTTGCAACATATAATCTGTATATCCTAAGATGGGTGTTATGCGTACTCTGTCAAACAAATTAACGGCAACTTTTTGATAATCGTATTCACCGCCAAATGCATTTTGCAATGATTTAGCATAATTTAACTGGATAACAGGCCATCTGGTTCCTAAAGAAACCCTGTCAAAATCACCTCCTACAAATTTTTCTTTATAGGCAAATCTAATATTAATGCGCGCTTCGGTATTCCTTAAATTTTCTTTATCAGCTATGGCTCCGTCTTTTTTATAATATCTATACTTTGCAGCTCCTACCGGTGTATACAACGTTCCGGCCAAAGTAAGTCTGGTGACTAATCCCGGAAACCACTGTCGCTCGTACCACGCTGAAGTTCCATCAACGCGCGTTAAATTTGTAAGCGGGCTCACTCTGAAAAAAGAGGCAAATAAATTATCTTGTGAAAATCCATTCGTGCTTTGTCCTAAAATTTCATAATCACTTTTTAAATTAACCCCGACCAATTGTCGGTTTGGTTTTTTAGTGATGAAAGATTTAAATCCTAAACTATATTTCCATTTTTGATCCAAAAATCCATAAGCAACATAACCGTTTAATTCGTACCAGCGGCTAAATTTCCTGCTTGTGCGTCCTCCAAAACGTAATCGCGCTCCTTCAACTCTGTTATAACTTGCAAGATTATAGTAAGGCCCGATCTCAAAATTATTTGCTTTGCCATAACCGGCTACGAGTAAATAAAAAATATCAACCCATGTTTTGTAAATAGGAAGCGTTTGGATCGTGTCGATCATTTTATAGATCTTTAGTTCGCGCGCGTTAAGGGTATCATGCCGGTTTTGCTGCCAATATGCTTCTGTTTTTTTTGTAGCATCATCATTCACATCGATCTTATCTCCCAGATCATAAAATTTATCTTCATGCACTTTGTTTAATTGAATGTTTCTGTAAGACGTAGTTTTACGTCCGTAAAAACCGATGGATTTTTTTTCCGGCGAAAAATCAATTGTGAGTCTGTCTTTTTTTAGCATCCAAGTGCTATCAGCATAAGTAAACTCTTGTGTTACATTTACGGAATTAATAAAATTAATGTTCGCGTCTTTTGGGATCGACATTTCAAGACGTTTAACTGCCCATGTTGTATCCGCGATCCAGATGTTTCCGGTGAATGATAATTCTTGCGGGCGTTTTGGTTTGAAACGAATATGGTAACACCAATTGTTGTCTATGAAAGAACTGTCTTCTAAATAATATTTATAATAAAAAAATCCGTCGTTCGAAATCGGGCTCGCAAATTGCTTATTGAATACCAAAAGATTATTGCTGTAAATATTTATGTTCTGATACATATCACCCATGATCTGCGAAATACTGGTGTTTTCGATCCCTGTAATTTTACTTGCTTTAACTACTTCACGTTTACGTCGCGGGGTTTTTTTAAAATAAAAATCCGAAATGCTTTCAATCATAAAAAACGGCAAAGATGGTTTTTCATCGCTATATGTACTGTCAACATTATCAAAAACAAATTTTATTGGCTTTAGCATTTTTTTTTCGCGTATTTCTTTTGGGATCCGGTTCAGATCAAATTCAACTTTGTTATATGTTTCGTATTCGTATTCCTCAAGTTTATCGCGGTTATTTTTTATTTTATTATCAATAACATTTCGGATGATCCGGTTGGCAGGATTTTCGCCGGCTTTAACAGTAACCTCTTCGAGAGTCATACCTTCGTTTTTCATTGGCATGTTTATATCTTGCTCTTGAAGATCCGGATTTATTTTACGAACCATCCTTTTATATCCAAAATAAGTAGCAATAAGAGAGTCGCCAAGTTTTGAAGTTTTAATTACAAAATTTCCATCGAAATCGGTTTGCACTCCGTTAGAAGTTCCTTTAATTATTACGGGCACAAAAGGTAAGCCTTCTTTGTTTTCTGCATTAAACACTTTACCCTTAATGGTGTAGGTTTGCGCTTGCATTTTAAAAAGCAAACAGAGAGAGAAACCAATAAGGAATAATTTCCGGAAACCGAGCATAATATTGCTTAAAAGTACAAAATTGCTAAGGATGTTGCAAGGTGCTTTTGTTTGCATTAAGGGCTTATTTTTTTACCTTTATCGACTTAAAATGACACGTTACGATGCGGTAATAATAGGAAGTGGAATGGGTGGATTATGCACTGCATTCATTCTTGCAAAAGAAGGCATGAAAGTGTGTGTGCTCGAAAAAAACCGTCAGATAGGCGGCTCACTTCAGATCTTTAGCAGAGATAAAACCATTTTTGATACAGGCGTGCATTACATTGGCGGATTAGCGCCCGGACAAAACCTCAACCGTTATTTTCAATATTTTGGATTAATGGACGCTCTTAAACTTCATAAAATGGATGAAGATGGTTACGACATTATTACATTTGCGGGAGATGAAAACAGATATCCGCACGCACAGGGTTATGAAAATTTTGTTGAACAGCTTTGCAAATTTTTTCCTGAAGAAAGAGCTAATTTAAATCTCTACATTCAAAAAGTAAAAGAGGTTTGTGCAGCTTTTCCATTGTACAATTTAGAAAGTACAAAAAAAGATTTTATCAATGCCTGGTATTTAAGCACTGATGCAAAAACATTTATTGATACAATTACAAAAAATAAACGGCTGGCAGAAGTGCTTGGCGGAAGTAACATTTTATACGCCGGCCTTGAAAACGTAACTCCATTTTATGTTCACGCCTTAGTTGTGAATTCTTATATCGAAAGTTCGTATCGTTGTATTGATGGAAGTTCTCAAATAACACGGCATCTTTCTAACGCTATTAAAAAAATGGGCGGTGAAATTTTTAATTACAGCGAAGCGGTGAAATTTCATTTTAAAGGTGATGAAATTGATGAAGTAGAATTGAAAAACGGCGAACATATTGCAGGAAAATTATTTATTTCAGGAATTGATCTGGCAAAAACAGTCGACATGGTAGAAGGTCAGCAGCTAAGGATGGCTTATAAAAACAGAATTAAGAGTTTGGAAAATTCTTGCTCATCATTTATTGTGAATGGAGTTATTGAACCGGATTCTTATCCATATTTTAATCACAACGTTTATCATTACCGGATTCCGAATGTGTGGAATGGCCCTGTTTACAAAAAAGAAGATTGGCCGGAAGCTGTTGCCGTGTTCCCCAGCACTTCGTCAAAACATCCCAACTTTACCGAGAACTTTACAGCCATGGCTTACATGACCTTTGATGAAGTAAAAAAGTGGGAAAACACTTTTCATACTATTCCAAATTATGAAGATGGCCGGGGGCAAGATTATGAAGATTTTAAAGCCGAAAAAGCCGGGAAAGTTTTAGAAAATGTTTACATGCGTCTTCCTGATTTAAAAGGAAAAGTTAAATCATATACTACGGCAACACCTTTAACCTACCGCGATTATATTGGCACGCGCGACGGAACTTTATACGGTGTAATTAAAGATTATAACGAACCTTTAAAATCATTTATCACCCCACGCACTAAAGTAAAAAATTTATTGCTTACAGGTCAGAATATTAATTTACACGGTGTAATGGGCGTAACTGTAAATGCGGTTGTAACTTGCAGCGAGGTGTTTGGTCACCCTTATCTTATTGATAAAATTAAAAATACAGTTGATTAATTATTTTTTAATTTAACGTTAACTTTATTGTGGTAGTAGCGGCAACCGTTAGGCGCCATTTCTTCTAAATTAACCGTCCCCGGAGTTTTGCCCCAAATAATTTCAATTGAAGTTCCGGTATTATCGCCAACAATTTTACAATCTTCAGGAATAACCCACGTATTAATATATGATTTTTTTTGTCCTACTGTCGGGATCGAAAATTTAACAGTACTTCCAGTAATAACTTCAATTGGTCCGTTCACATTCCAATCCGGTACCAAACCAAATTCACAAGCTGTATAAAATGTAGAATAAAATTGTTTGTCGGAAGCAAACAATCCTGTTTTTCCGCCTTGGTTATTACAATAACCCGGATCAACCGGAAGCGCATGACCCATATTATTTATTTTATAAAACACAACGGCTTCTTCATTTTCTTTGTTGTGATAAGAAATCCGCGTCACATCCTTTTTTCCTAAATAAGTTGAATCAACTGCATCCGGAATTGTATCCGCTTTATGCAAACACGTCCACTGCTCCACTAATTCTTCAGCATTTTTAATATTCACAACAGGATCGTTTTTACCATGAAAAACTAAAACTTTCGGATACTTACTTTTGAATGCGGGATTTTGCTGCCACACTAATTCGCGCCATTCGTCAGGTGTTTTGTTTACGCCCCAAACCATACTGCCAGATGAAGAAAAAATATTACTTCCCGGTTTATACGGTCCGCCCGCAAAAATTGCGGCTGCTTTAAACATAGCGGGTTGTGTCGCGATCATCACAACGCTCATAGCAGCACCTGCCGACATTCCAGTAATAAAAACTTGTTTAGCATCGATTTTAAATTTTTTAAGCATGTAATCCACCATTTGCTTTATGCTTTCACATTCACCCTTGCCGCGTTCGATTTCATTTTTCTTAAACCAGTTAAAGCAATGCTGCGGATTGTTTGGAAAATGCTGCTGCGGATACATTACATAAAAACCATATTCATCTGCTAATTTATTCCATCCTGTTAATTCGGCTGCTGCCGTTGCGCCTTGACCGCACCCATGCAAAACACAAACCATAGGCGCGTTTTCTTTTATGTTTTTAGGAATGTAATAAAACAAACTTAAATTGCCGGGATTAGTTCCAAAATCCATAATCTCGGGAGATAAAGGTTGTGACTCTGCAACAATAAATGAAATCAACAAAAGAAATAAGATCTTACATTTTCCCATAACAAAAAACCCTCCGTTTTACAGAGGGTTAATTTTTTAATTACTGATTCCGAAGAATTCGTTGTATGAAACTTCTTTGCTTTCGAGTTTGCAATTGGTTTTTATTAAATCTAATACTTTTTTAGCGTACAGATTTTCAAATATCTTTTGTGCTTCCTTTTCTTTCGTTAACAGATCTTTTGCTATTTTTTCTACGTCTTCATCTTGCGGAGTTTGTCCGTAGCGGGCGTATTCGCTTCTGATAAAAACTTTAGCTTCGGCGGCAGCTTCTTCCGCGTTCACTGCGATGTTATTATCCTTGATGATCTTGTTTTCAATTAATCTCCACTTCATCGTGTCAGAATAATCGGGATATTCTTTTTCAAGCTGTTCTTTCGATAATGGTTTTTCATTCACCGCCATTAGCCAGCGTTTTAAAAACTCATCAGGCAACTGAAGATTTAATTTATTAATTAATGTTTTTTCTATTTCCTTGCGCAGATCGCGATCGCTATCCTGATTGAACATTAAACCAAGTTCATCTTTTATTTTAGCTCTGAATTCTTCTTCGGTAGTGATTTTACCTGCGCCATAAATTTTATCAAACAATTCCTGATTTATATCGGCATCATCTAAACGCGCAATATTTTTTACAGTTAACTGAATATTAGCGGCAAAATTTTCTGCAGCTTCTTTATCGATGCCTAATGAAACAGACTTATCGAGAGCGGTTTCGTAAAGTTCATTTACATTAATAACTAATTTATCTTCTTTTTTTAATCCGACTAATTTTGATTTTAACGCATCGTTTTTCAAACGGTCGATACCAACGCTTGTTGATTTAAAAACGCCGCCCGGAACAATTGCGTTCGCAGAATCTAATTCAACAATATCAACAAACAAAACATCTTTCTCTCCTGCAACTTCCGGATTAACCGGTTTTCCATGATTGCGACGGACATCTTTAATATATTTTTCAATAAGCTCTTCATCCACTTTTACTTTTTTGTAATTGAACGAATGACTGTTGTCTATTTTAATTTCGAATTGCGGCGCTAAACCTAATTGATAAGTAAACGTAAATTCTTTTTGGTTTTGCCAATCAACAGGAGTTTCTTCTTTTGGTAATGGATTACCAAGAATTTCTATTTTATTTTCGTCGATATATTTATGAAGCGACTCGTTTAAAATTTTATTTAGTTCTTCAACTAAAATAGAAGTTCCGTATTGCTTTTTAATTAAACTAGCCGGTACTTTTCCCGGTCTGAATCCAGGAAGAGCAGCACTGCGCTGAACTTTTTTAATAGCTTCATTAACTTTTTCTTCGTAATCGGTTGGACCAAGGTTAATAACAACTTCGGCGTTCAGCTTATCGATTTCTTTCTTCGAAATATTCATTGGCATATTGCTTATTTTAAATAATCAGGGGCACAAAAATAAACAATTATTTAATAGTAAATAGTCTGAAAAACAGGTTTTTAACGAAAAATTTGTTTTTTAATCGTCTTCCGGTTCAGGAGCACGTTTAAGAGCGGCTTTCTTAGGCTTTATTTTGTTGGGCCAGATAACATTAATCAATTCATTATGAATCGTTATCATGGTTACGCTGATTCCGTTAATGACAGTTATTTCTTTTGGTGAAGAAGGCTTCCATTGCTTATTGATCTGAGTGTATTGTCCATCCACATTTTCAGTATAAAAATGAGCAATTTTTCCGTCTATCACTTCAACCTTTCCGGTATAACAATTAGCTTTTGCTCCCTGGCGAAACGACACAATAACATCGGTGTAAACACCATCTTTCACGTCTTCAGCGCCGCGTTCTTCAAATTTAACTGACCATTTATTGTAACAGTTTAACTCTAAAACTTCGGCTTTATTTTGGGCCGCAGTCCAAACCGAGATCAAACATGTAAGAAGTGTAAGCGTATATATCTTTTTCATAAACATCTTGCTAATTAGGTTTTAAAAATAAGGCTTATACTGCATATTACCAAGCGTTTTTATTCAGGAATTAGCGATTTGCTACAAATTATAGCCACGGCCTGTTACATTTTGTAGTTTATTTGCGAAAAATATTAATCATGCTGGTAAAAACTTACGGGTATGCAGTGCAGGGTATAACTGCCACAAAAGTAATTGTTGAAGTAAACATTGGACAAGGTGTAAATTTTTTTATTGTGGGCTTACCCGATAGTGCGGTAAAGGAAAGTCAGCAGCGGCTTTATGCTGCGTTAAGAAATAATAATTTTTCCATTCCCGGAAAACAAATAACAGTTAATATGGCGCCAGCGGATATCCGAAAGGAAGGATCTGCTTACGATCTTACAATTGCCATTGGTGTGCTTGCAGCTTCAGAACACATCACGCTTGAAAACATTGATAAATATGCAATTATGGGAGAGCTCGCTTTAGATGGGGAAATTCGTCCTATAAAGGGATGTTTACCTATTGCCATAAAAGCAAAAGAAGATTGTTTTAAAGGTTTGATCTTACCTTCTCAAAACGCCGCAGAAGCTGCCGTTGTTGAAGGTTTAGAAGTTTACAGCGCAAATCACATTAATCAGGTCATAAAATTTTTTAATGATGGAATTGGTTTAGAAAAAATATCAATTGACCTCCCTGAAACTTTTTCAAATAAATTAAATGATACAACTTTTGATTTTTCGGATGTAAAAGGACAAGAAAATATTAAACGCGCTTTAGAGATTGCAGCTGCAGGCGGACATAATGCTATTTTAATTGGTCCGCCCGGAGCAGGAAAAACAATGTTGAGTAAGCGCATGCCTTCCATTTTACCCCCACTTACTGTTGAAGAAGCTTTGGAAACTACAAAAATTCATAGCGTAGCGGGAAAAACTGTTCGTCAATCAGGTTTAATTACGCAGCGCCCATTCAGAAATCCGCATCATACTATTAGTGATGTTGCGTTAGTTGGAGGAGGCAACAATCCGCAGCCCGGCGAAATTTCATTGGCGCATAATGGCGTTTTGTTTTTGGATGAACTGCCCGAATTTAAAAGAAGCGTACTGGAGGTAATGCGTCAACCGTTAGAAGACAGAACGGTTACCATTAGCAGAGCAAGATTTAGTGTTGAATATCCCGCCAGTTTTATGCTTGTAGCGAGCATGAATCCTTGTCCTTGCGGTTATTATAATCATCCCGAAAAAAATTGTGTTTGCGGTCCGGGCGTAGTGCAAAAATATTTGACTAAAATTTCAGGGCCTTTGTTAGACCGAATTGATCTGCATGTTGAAGTGACACCTGTTCCGTTTAACGAACTTAGCAATAAACAAAGTGCTGAGCCAAGTAAAAATATCCGCGAAAGAGTAATTGCCGCACGGTTAATACAAACTTTACGTTTTGCAGGTTTGCCCGGAATATATAATAATGCTCAAATGCATACGAAGGAATTAAAAACATATTGTAGTTTAAGTTCAGCAGGCAATACACTTCTAAAAAACGCGATGGAAAAACTTGGACTCTCGGCAAGAGCTTACGACCGGATTTTAAAAGTTGGAAGAACAATTGCTGATCTAGATAATTCCGCAGATATTTTACCAAATCACATTGCCGAAGCCATACAATACCGCAGTTTAGACCGTGATGGATGGGCAGGTTAGCTTACATACTTTTAACATGGCATATAAAATTTCTGATTTTGTGTAAATCTAAAACCTAAACGGTTATATTTGTTACCCATTAACCATCTAATGCTAAAATGTTTTTGCGACAGATACTAGTATATATTTTTATTGCTTTCCCGTTTTTGGTTTTTACTCAAACCTTTACCAAAGATGCTTTTATTAAATCCTTTAATGAAGCTGATCTTAGACAAAAGGTTATTCTTACTTCTAATCTTAGTAACGAACAATTAGAGAAGGTTTATCCGTTTATTAAAGACACGCTCGTTACAATTAAACAACGCGTTTATTACAAAACCGTTAGTAATGAGGCTAAATTTTTATTTGATATTATTGATGCGCGCGTTGAAGTGAACAACCGTCAGTATCACAAATCTATTTTCGTGCTTGAAAACGGATTACGGTTTCATGCTCAAAATTTACAAGATAGTTTAACTGTATTCCGAATGCTTTCACCTTCGTACATGAAATTACGAAATTACAATAAGGCTTTTGAAATACAGGAAATATTGGAGAGATTAAAACCGCGCATGCCTGTCGAACAACGCGCTTCCTTTGTGACCAATAAAAGCTATATCTATTTGCAGCTGGGCCTTTATGCCGAATCGGTTCTTGAGTTAAGAAAAGAATTCATGCAAAAATCAAAAATCCAACAGAAAGACACCAGCGTATTGGGAAATTATTATAACGACATGGGCGTTCACTTTAACCGCGCTAATATTTTAGATAGTGCTGTGTTTTATTTTAATAAGGCAAAAACACTTGTTGACGCTAAAGGGAAATACGATAAGGACAAAACATATTACGATTTTTTTAGTGGATTGATCGATGGGAACATTGCTTCTGCACTTGCCAAACGGAAACAATTTAAAGAAGCCATTGCCCCTCTGAAAAAAGATATTTATTACAGTTTAAAAGCAAATAATTTATTAAGCGCGTCCAACAGTTATAATTTAATTGCAGAATGTTATTTAGAACTGAAAAAATATGATCTTGCCCGTAAATATATTGATAGCTGTAAGCCATTAATTGCAGAGATTGAAGAATTATCTCCAACACTAAATAATATGTTAGTTGAAGCCAAGTATTATAAATACACAGGCAACCTCAACAAAGCAGCAGAATTTTACGATAAGTACATTCATTTTAAAGATTCAATTACCAAAGTAGATAATGAAAGTAAGTTGATAAATCAGCAAGTGTCGTTTGAGTTATATCAAAAAGAAAATTTATTAATTGAAAAAGAAAAAATAATTCAGAATAATCAATTAATAGGCGAGCACCAAAAAACACAACGCTCCTATTTGCTTTTAGGGATCGTGATCTTGTTTTTTGTGGTTTTATTATTGGTGATCAATACCCAGATGAATAAGCGAAGGCAGGCTGAATTATTTATTAAAAACAAACATATAGTTCAGCAAAAAACCGCCATTGAAACTGCTTTAAAAGAAAAAGAATTTTTAATAAAGGAGATCCACCACCGCGTTAAAAACAATCTTCAAATTATTTCAAGCATGTTAAGCCTGCAAGCCGAAACTATTGATAATTCAGAGGCTAAAATTGTATTGCAGGAAAGCCGCTTACGGATTAATTCGATGGCACTCATCCACCAATTATTGTATAGCAAAAACAACATGCTGAACGTTTCTATTTCTGATTATCTTCACACCTTACTTTCGCAAATAGAAAGATCTTACAGCAGCGCCTCTTGCAAAATTATTGCTGATTTAAAATGCGACAATGTTAATATTGATCTGGACACAGCCATTCCGCTTGGCTTAATTGTAAACGAGCTGGTGACTAACTCTTACAAACACGCATTTAAAAAAATGGATTCAGGTACAATTACTATTTCGTTTCAAAAAAATGAAACGGATAATGTTTATACTTTAGGCGTGCATGATACCGGCAGCGGATTTGATCCTAAAAAAATAAAATCAAATAGTCTTGGCATGGAACTAATTCAAATGCTGGCCGACCAACTGGATGGTAAAATGGTTTTTACAAATGATAATGGGACTTTAGCCGAAATTAGCTTTGCGGCTTAGACGTTTTCTTCGGTCCGCTTTTTATCTTCAAGTCTCTTTAAATTAATAAGGCGCGGCGCTTTAAAGATCATTGGGAATTTTTCTACTTTCACTGAGCTGCTGTCTAACCCGAAAGCTTTTGCTTCGGTTAAACTGAATTGCTTAATAAAGAAATACGTATTAAGAATTAATTTTTCCCAAATAGGAATTTCATTGTCGTATGATAAATATTTTTCAACGACCACAAATTTAAAATCGCCGCTAATATTGTTTTTGTTTAAGGAGTCGTAACGGCTTCTTATATCTACTTCTTTATTCGCCACCAGATCTTCTACCACTTTTCTGAACATTAAATTAATGCGCGGTGCAACCCTGAATCCTAATTTAAAATCAACTCTAATAATATCATCTTCCGCAATGTGATTTACTTTATAATCCATCCGGTAAGGCTCGTCTACAACATCTACGTGCACAAACCAATAAATATCGGCACGCTTCGGGCGGCGCTGTAAAATAGAGTGAATTATTTTATGTTCAATTTCTTCCGGATTATTTACCGATGTTAAATATACCAAGTGGGTTGCATACTTAGAGATAGATTCGTCACGGCTTAGATCAATAATAAACTGTTGGTAATCCGCTAACTTAACTGTGTCGGTATAGCGTTGTCCGATCTTTTTTGCTGTGTACCAAACACTCATTACCATAATTAATGCAGAAGCAATTAAAAGCGTTATCCATCCGCCATGGGTAAACTTACTTAAGTTAGCATACAAAAAAGCAGACTCAATTACCAGGTAAACAGAAATAATAAGATAAATAAGAAACACGTTATATCTTTTTAAGTGCATGTAAAAATTAAGAAGCGTGGTTGTCATTAACATGCATAATATTATTGCAAGACCATAAGCCGCGCCCATGTAAGATGATTCCCTGAAATAAAGCGTGATGCCAACACACCCTGCCAACAATAACCAATTAATGGATGGAATGTATAATTGTCCTTTCAGTTCAGAAGGATATTTTACTCTTACTTTTGGCCAAAGATTTAACCGGATCGCTTCGTTAATTAATGTGAACGATCCGCTTATTAATGCCTGCGAAGCAATTACTGCCGCACTTGTAGCAATGATGATTCCCGCAATAATAAAACCATTGGGCATTATTAAGAAAAAGGGATTTGCACCGAAACCAAGGTCTGCTAATTTTTCGCCTTGATGAGCTATTAACCAAGCGCCTTGTCCAAAATAATTTAACACGAGCATTGTTTTTACAAATATCCAGGATACCCTGATATTTTGTCTGCCGCAGTGTCCCAGATCAGAATATAATGCTTCAGCGCCGGTAGTACATAAAAACACAGCTCCTAAAATTAAAATTCCTTGCGGATGCTCTGCTAAAAGTTTATAAGTATAATAAGGATTAAAAGCTTGTAATACTGAAAAATTAGTTGCCAGTTGTGTTGCACCAACTACACCCAACATTAAAAACCATATAAACATAATGGGGCCAAATGCCCGGCCAACCCATTTTGTTCCTATCTGTTGAATTAAAAATAAAAGAAATAAAATTCCGATTACAATTGGAACCGTATTTATGTGTGAAAATGCAGGAACCATCCGTAATCCCTCAACTGCTGCTGCAACCGAAATGGGCGGTGTAATAATTCCGTCAGCTAATAGTGCGCTTCCCCCAATTATTGCGGCAACCAATAACCATTTATGTTTACAACGTTTTACTAAAGTATAAAGTGAAAATATTCCTCCCTCACCATTATTGTCCGCTCTTAAAGTAAGTATTACGTATTTGATGGTGGTTTGTAGTGTAAGGGTCCAAAAAATTGCGGAGATAGCGCCTTTTACTAAATCACCATTTATTGGTCCATCGCCAACAATTTCTTTTAATACGTAAAGCGGTGATGTTCCTATATCTCCATAGATAATTCCGAGGGTAACAATTAAGCCGCCGAGGGTAATTTTGTTTAAATGCTGATGGTCGTGATGACCGTTTCCGTTGGTTCCCATTTAGGGATGTAGATTAAAAACGGGTAAAATTATAACAAAAAAGCAGTCGGCTAACTGTATTTAGACAAAATATCCTAAATCTATCATGTTAAAAGCACTAAGAATGACCAAACGGCGTTATTTACATACAAAGGCTTTTTATTGCTATTCTGGCACAATAATTGTAGCTTTATATCTGCTTTTTGACCAATTTTATTGATGTTGAGTTTTGTACGATATTTTTTAATTATCGCTCTTTTCGGAATTGCTTTTTCCTTAAAAGCCACTCACAATCGCGCGGGTGAAATTACTTATAAATGGATCTCAGGTTATACTTACTCCATTACGCTTGTTACTTATACTGATGACGGGCCTAGTGTTGCCGACCGTTGTAAACTAACCATTTTTTTTGGTGATGGCGATAGCTGTCAGGCAGTAAGGCAAAATGGGCCCCTAGATGCGTCTACTGCTGAATGTCCTGTTTCTCACACCGGTTCCATAATTATTAGCTCCCCCATAAGAGTTAAAGAAAACGTATACTCCTGTGTTCATACCTATAGCGGACCAGGTCGTTTCTTAATTTATATGTTCGACCGCAACCGAAACAGCGGTGTAATAAACGTTCCTAGTTCAGTTAATCAGCCTTTTTATATTGAAACACTTTTAAACATTAACCAGTTTATGGGCCCGAATAATTCGCCGGTTTTAACCCGTAAACCTATTGATCAGGCATGTTTATTAAAGTGTTTTTATCATAATCCTGGCGCTTACGACCCCGATGGTGATAGTTTGTCTTATGATTTAGTAATGTGTAAAGGGGAAAATCCCACAACCGGACAAATTGGCGTAACTATTCCTGGTTATTATTATCCTCCTGCCGGCTCTCTTGGAACATTTGCAATTGATAGCCATGGAACATTAACCTGGTGCTCCCCGCAACAACCCGGGGAATACAACGTTGCTTTTTATATAAGAGAATGGCGTAAAGATCTTGATGGTAATTGGGTAGAGACGGGTTTTGTAGAGCGCGATATGCAGATCATTGTAAGCCCTTGTCCTAACAATCCTCCAAATATTGCAAACATGGTTGATACCTGCGTTGTTGCAGGAACTTTAATCACTAAAACTTTTAAAGCTACCGATGACCCTGGAAACACTATTACTCTCACCGCAACAGGAGGTCCTTTTAATGCAAATCCGCCTATAGCTTCTTTCCCAACAGCTGTTGCTATGTCAACCGTAACAGGAAATTTTACCTGGCAAACAGCTTGTGCTCATGTGCGAAGTTCTCCTTATCAGGTAACCATTAAAGCGGAAGACGATGGCAGCCCCGTTCAGCTTGTCGATTTTAAAGCTTATAATATAACGGTGGTCGGACCTCCGCCTAAAAATTTAACTGCAACTCCGTTGGGCACATCCATAAAATTAGTTTGGACTAAAAGCGCTTGTAACAATGTTGGTTTAGGAAATAAGGTGACTTATTACAAAGTGTACCGTAAAAATGATTGTGTTCCCTGGGTACATAGCCCTTGCGAAACCGGCGTGCCGCCATCATCAGGCTTTACGTTTATTGGATCAACGCCTACCATTAACGACACAACATTTACAGATACAAATGGCGGACTTGGTTTAGCACATGGTGTAGATTATAGTTATCTTGTTGTTGCTGTTTACGCTGATGGTTCGCAAAGTTATGCAAGCAACCAGGTTTGCGCGCAATTAAAACGCGATGTCCCTATTATTATTAATGTTGATGTTTTAGCAACAAGCACTTCTACCGGACAAATTTTTGTCCGCTGGATCAAACCTATTGCAAGTCTTTCAGCTCTCGATACAGCTATTTTACCCGGTCCTTATGAATTCCGCGTGTCAGCGAAACAAGGACTGACTGGCACTTACTCGCAGGTTTATTCCGTAACAAAACCATATTTCGCAGCTTTAAATCAAGCTAGTGATACATCATTCACGCACTCTAATATTAATACTGTTGTTGACCTGTGGATTTACAAATTAGATTTTTACGCAAATGGTATTTTTGTTGGTTCGGCGCAAACGGCGAGTTCGGTTTTCTTAAGTGTAACCCCTGCCGACCGGAAGATGAAATTAAGCTGGGTACAATACGTGCCGTGGAACAATTACAAATATTTTATTTACAGAAAAGCCCAAAGTCAAACTGTATTTACTTTATGGGATAGCACAACTGCCTTGAATTATATTGATTCAAATCACGTCGTGAACAGAGCGGCTTATTGTTATAAAGTTTTATCTAAAGGTCAATATAGCGATACAACCATTTTCAGGCCATTGTTTAATCATTCGGAGGAGGTTTGTGCTACTGCGGTTGATTTAACTGCACCGTGTTCTCCGACTTTATCAATTACTTCTGATTGTCAAACCGGATTTGTTGGGCTGACCTGGAATAATCCAAATCATGTTTGTTCGGACGATGTGATAAAATATTTTATTTATTTTAAACCTATAGTGGATGATCCTTTAACTCTCATTGATTCAGTAAATGTTGTGAACGATACCAGTTTTGTTTTTGATGGTTTGACATCTATTGCAGGTTGTTATGTTGTAACGGCTTTAGATTCTTCTTTCAATCAAAGCATAATGGCTGAGGCTACCTGCGTTGATAATTGTCCGGAGTTTGAATTACCAAACGTAATTACAGTTAACGGCGACGGTGTAAATGATTTCTTTAAAGCTATAAAGGTGAAACAAATTAAGAATATTGATCTGTATGTTTATAACCGTTGGGGATTATTAGTTTATCATACAAACGATCCTTACTTTAATTGGGATGGAAAAGTAATTCAAACCAATATGCTTTGCAGCGAAGGAACTTATTTTTACATCTGTACGGTAAATGAACTCCGGGTTAAACCAACCAAGCCGCGAATACTGAAAGGTTATCTTCAGGTGTTTCATAAATAATTTTATTAGATGAAAATTCCATTGGAGAGGAATGATAAGATCGCAGAGATAATATCGGTTTTGTTTTTATTCGCCGGTATTTTAATTGTTGCATTTGCTCTTCCTGAGCTTCCTGATACTGTTCCTGTGCACTTTAATTTAAAAGGTGAGCCAAACAGATATGGGTCGAAATACCAGTTATGGATTGGTGTTGGAGTTTCTCTTTTGTTATATATTATCTTCTCTGTAGTATCAGCCTATCCGCATTTATATAATTACCCGTCACAAAAAAATGATATTGACGCGCAATACAAGTTAGGTTCTAAGATGACGAGGAGTTTAAAAACCTGGATACTTTTATTTCTTGTGATTCTAAATTACATAATTGTCCAATCTGCGTACTCAAACTCTGCAAAAAACGCAATATGGCTAATTGGGTTTGTGATCGCAATTGTAGCAGGACATTTAATTTATTTTTTTAATAAGTGGAAAAAGATAAAGTAGAAAATTATTTATCCTTATAGATCAAAAGATTTATTATTCCTTTAACAGGTGTGCTGTTGTCAGATAATGAGATCACAAAAGGCTTTCGTTGTCCTTCGAAACAATTGTAAACTACCTGCCCCTGATCTTCCATTGGATTCGGCAATTTTTTTTCGTAGTAGTCTTTTAAATCGGCATAAATTTTTGAGCCGATTTCCGGATCGTTACAGTTAACTTGCAAATTCACTTCTTCAAGGCTATCATTAAGCAAAGTATATTCTATTGAATAATTAGTTAAGCTGTCCACTTTAAATTCAAAATACAATCTGTCTTTTTCAGCTTCGAGCGGCATAGTTGCTTCCGCTTTTTTAATGCTATCACCGGAACTATTTAAGTTGATGCCGCGTATTACGCCCGCTTTGGTTCTGATAATTTCGTCGAGCGCAATATGATATTCCGGAAAAACTCTTGGCTTAACAACTACCTTTGGTTTTTCAGGTTCATTACAAGCAAGAAGAACCAAAAAGGTTAGCGCGACAATTATTATTTTATTTATTTTCATCCGAAACAATTATTCAGTTTCATTCGCTACTTCATTTTTCTCGGGGCGCATGGTTGGGAACAACAACACATCTTGAATGGATGGTTGATTTGTAATTAACATACACAGCCTGTCAATTCCAATTCCAATTCCTGCTGTTGGCGGCATTCCGTATTCTAAAGAGCGCAAAAAATCTTCATCGATGAACATCGCCTCATCATCACCGCGCTCCATTAATTTTACTTGTTCTTCAAAACGCTCGCGCTGATCTATCGGATCATTAAGTTCGGAATATGCATTTGCTATTTCCTTACCGTTAATCATTAATTCAAAACGTTCAACTAATCCCGAAGTTGTTCTGTGTTTTTTTGTAAGCGGACTCATCTCAACAGGATAATCAATAATAAATGTCGGCTGAATAAAATTGCCTTCGCATTTCTCTCCAAAAATAGTATCTATCAATTTAGCTTTGCCCATGCTGTTGTCAATTTCCAAATGTAATTTTTTACATTCTTCGCGCAGTTCTGCTTCATCCATTTTACCGGCATCAATTCCGGTATGTTCTTTAATGGCATCTAAAATACTTATGCGTTTAAATGGTGCCGCGAAACTAATTGTTTTATCTCCAACAGTAACATCGGTTGTTCCGTGTAAGTCAATTGCAATTTTTTCCAATAATTTTTCAGTAACATTCATCATCCAGAAATAATCGCGGTAAGCAACGTAAAATTCCAGAATCGTGAATTCAGGATTGTGTGTGCGGTCCATCCCTTCATTTCTGAAATTGCGGCTGAATTCATATACCCAATCAAAACCACCGACAATTAAACGTTTTAAATATAATTCGTTGGCAATGCGTAAATACAATGGAATATCAAGTGCATTATGATGTGTTACAAACGGACGGGCAATTGCGCCACCGGGAATACTTTGCAATACAGGCGTATCAACTTCTAAAGCGCCGGCATCATTCAAATACTGACGAATCGTGTTCATCATTTGCGTACGCTGCTCGAATGTTTTTTTGACTTTTGGATTAATGATCAGATCAACATAGCGCTGACGGTAACGGAATTCAGGATCGGTAACTTCGTCAAACGAATTTCCATCCGCATCTGTTTTTACAATTGGTAAAGGCTTTAAGGCTTTGCTTAATAATTTAAATGTAGAAACGTGAATGGAAATTTCTCCTGTTTTGGTTGTGAACACATAGCCTTTCACGCCAATGATATCACCAATATCCAATAATTTTTTCCAGAGAGAATCGTATAATGTTTTATCATCGCCCGGACAAACTTCATCACGCTTAATATAAATTTGAATTCTTCCGCTTGAATCTTGTAATACAGCGAAAGCTGCTTTACCCATATCACGCACACTCATGATGCGACCGGCAAAAGAAATATCTTTATAATTTAATTTATCGCGTTCGTAATTTTCTTTGATGTCTGCTGCATTTACGTTTATTGGAAATTCTTCAGCAGGATACGGATCAATACCTAAACTTCTTATCTCACTAAGTTTCTCTCTTCTTAAAATCTCTTGCTCGCTAAGTTCCCGGATCATATGATACACATTCGTTTTGTGCAAAATTAAGTATTTGCCTTGTTTTTAATAAAATTGTTAGTATAATCTAATAAGTCTGAGGTGATTAGGCGTACTTGATAGCGTGATCAAAGGTGTCTTCATGACTATGCATAATGTTAAGCTCCCATCCTTGAGGATATGGGGCCTCCAGCAATGAACCTTTTAATAAATAAGGATACATCTCGGCGTAGGTTTGAATTTGATTAGCACTTACCCTTCGGTAAATATGTGAACGGTGTAGTTTATCGGGATGAGGAATTCCTGCTGCTGCCATTAATTCTACTGCAGCTTTTATTGTTTCGTGATGGTAATTTGCAACGCGTACTTTTTTATTATCGACATCTAAGCCCGCATATAATTTAGGGTTTTGTGTTGCTACACCTGTTGGACAAGTATTGGTGTTACACTCTAAAGCCTGAATGCAGCCAACAGCGATCATCATAGCACGTGCGCAATTACACATATCCGCGCCAAGCGCAATGTTTTTTACAATATCAAAACCGGTGTGAACTTTTCCGGAAGCAATGATTTTAATATGTTTTTTTAATCCGAAACCATGCAGTGCATCATAAACAAATGCTAATGCATCGCGTAAAGGCATTCCAACCGAATTACTAAACTCTAACGGCGCAGCACCTGTTCCGCCTTCGCCGCCATCAACAGTAATAAAATCAGGTGTGATGCCCGTTTTTATCATGGCTTTACAAATAGCAATGAATTGATTTTTTTGTCCGATGCATAATTTAAATCCAACCGGTTTTCCTCCGCTGAGGTCGCGCAATTTTTTTACAAATTCCAATAAACCTATTGGGGTATCGAATGCAGTGTGATATGGTGGTGATAGAACATCTTTTCCTTTTTCAACCAAACGGATCTTTGCAATTTCATCTGTTACTTTTGCAGCCGGTAAAATTCCGCCATGTCCGGGTTTTGCGCCTTGCGATAATTTTATCTCTACCATTTTTACATTTGGCAATTGAGAACGTTCTGCAAATGCTTCATAATTAAAAGTTCCGTCTTTATGCCTGCAACCAAAATATCCTGTACCAATTTGCCAGATCACATCTCCTCCGGGTGATAAATGGTAAGGACTCAATCCTCCCTCCCCTGTATTATGTGCAAAGCCATCTAATTTTGCGCCGCCATTCAAAGCCATTATCGCGTTTTTACTAAGCGACCCGTAACTCATTGCCGAAATATTTAAAACACTGGCAGAATATGGTTTCAAACAATCCGGACCGCCAACTAAAATTCTTGGATTATTATCTACTTTATCGTGATGCAAAGGATTTATAGAATGGTTGAGCCATTCGTATCCTGTTTCGTAAACATTTAATTGTGTACCAAAAGGTGTTGTATCATTTACTTTTTTTGCGCGCTGATAAATTACATTTCTGCTTAAGCGGTTAAAAGGTGCGCCATCGGTATCTGATTCAATAAAATATTGATACACTTTAGGACGAAGCCACTCAGCCCACCAGCGCATGCGTCCTATAACAGGAAAATTATGTTTTAGAGATTGTGATGTTTGAAATACATCTGAAATTGCAAGTACAACTATTGGTAATACTAAAACGTAAAGCCATAATGCATTTAGAGAAAAATAAGATAATGCAGCAACGGCTGCACATGCAATTAATGAAACGATAATAACTTTTGCTTTCATAGTAATGAATTTACTTAGTAAATATAGTGAATTTTACTAATCTTTTACCCCCTTTAAGTTTACTGAATTATGCAAGCACCAACAGTAACGTAGCTGGTTTCATCAATAAGAATGGCCCCGCCATTAGAGCGGAGTTTCTTGTAACTATCTACAGCTATTGGTCGGGCCGTTTTGAGAGTGACTTTACACACATCGTTTAATTGCGCTGAAGAAACTGATGTTTGTTTTTCGAGTGTATTAACATCCAGTTTATATTCAATTCCTTTTACAGCGCAACGGATCTGTTTATTGTTATGCTGAATTAAATACTTTGAACCAACTTCCATGGCTTTGGTATCCATCCAACATAACATTACTTCTATGTCTTGGGTAACTGTAGGAATATTTTCTTCCTTAACAATTACATCGCCACGACTAACATCTACATCATCTGCCAAATGAATAATTATGCTTTGAGGAGCGAATGCTTCATCAACAGGCTTGCCGTCTTTTTCAATTAATTTGATTGTGCTGCTTAATCCTGCGGGCAGAACAGAAATTTTATCTCCCACTTTTAAAATACCACTCGTTAATTTTCCGGCGTAGCCACGGTAATCATGTAGCTCGTCAGTTTGAGGGCGGATAACATATTGAACAGGAAAACGCGCATCGGTTAAATTAATGTCATTTATTAATTCAACATTTTCCAATAGTGTTAAAAGTGTTTCGCCTTTGTACCATTTCATATTGGCTGACGGATCAACAATATTTTCTCCGCTTAAAGCGCTGATTGGAATAAATTTCGGGTCTTTAATTCCTAATTGTTCCTGAACATTTTTGTAATCTTTAACTATAGTGTTGTAAACATTCTCATCATAATTTACCAGATCCATTTTATTAATGGCAACCACAACATGCGGTAAAGCTAAGAGTGCAGCAATAAGTGAATGACGTTTGGTTTGTTCTATAACTCCTTTTCGTGCATCAATTAAAATTACAACCAAGTCAGAATTACTTGCGCCGGTAACCATATTGCGCGTGTACTGAATGTGACCGGGTGCATCTGCAATAATAAATTTACGTTTTGGTGTCGAGAAATATTTGTATGCGACATCAATAGTAATTCCCTGTTCACGTTCAGCACGTAAACCATCCGTGAGAATTGCCAGATCAATTTCTCCGTTCTCTTTATTCTTACTTTGTTTTTCAATTGCTGCTAACTGATCAGCTAAAATAGATTTGCTATCATACAATAATCTTCCTATCAACGTGCTTTTGCCGTCATCAACACTTCCTGCAGTTATAAATCTTAATATGTCCATATTCTAAAAGATGCTGAAACAAGTTCAGCATGACTGTGTGGTTAAAAATATCCTCCTTTTTTACGATCTTCCATTGCTGCTTCCGAAACCTGGTCGTCAATTCTTGTTTCGCCTCTTTCACTTAATCTTGAAATTGCAATTTCTTTTACAATGTCGTCAATAGTTGACGCGCCACTTTCAACAGCAGCAGTACAAGTCATATCGCCTACGGTACGGTAACGCACTTTCTTTTTTACAATTTTATCGCTTGCGTCGATCTGAATAAAATCAGAAACGGCTATTAATTGATTTTGACTTGTTACGACACATTCACGTTCGTGCGAAAAATAAATGCTTGGTAAAGGAATGTTTTCTTTCTTGATATAATTCCAAACATCTAATTCTGTCCAATTACTGATCGGGAAACATCGTACGTTTTCTCCTTTGTGAATTTTTCCATTGTAGATGTTCCATAATTCAGGGCGTTGTAATTTTGGATCCCACTGACCAAATTCATCACGTACAGAAAAAATTCTTTCTTTCGCTCTTGCTTTTTCTTCGTCGCGGCGAGCACCGCCAATACAGGCATCAAAGCCAAATTCTTCAATTGTATCTAACAGTGTATAAGTTTGTAAAGCATTCCTGCTAGCAAATTTTCCTTTTGGTTCAGCTAATTTTTTTGATCTGATGGTATCTTCAACATAACGCACAATTAATTTTTCTCCCATTTGTTTTATCATGTTGTCGCGGTAATCCAAAGCTTCTTTAAAATTATGTCCCGTATCAATATGGACTAACGGAAAAGGAAATTTACCAGGACGAAAGGCTTTCTCTGCTAAACGAACAAGCGTAATAGAATCTTTCCCGCCACTGAATAATAACGCCGGTTTTTCAAATTGTCCAGCCACTTCACGCATGATGTGAATGGCTTCTGATTCGAGTTGCTCTAAATAATTTAAATAGTACTTGCTCATTTTTGTTTCTCGCAAAGGCGCAAAGACGCCAATCTTATTTAATTAATATGTAATCCGCATTCCTTTTTTGAATTATCTTCCCACCACCAACGTCCCGCTCTTGAATTTTCTCCTGCTTTTATTGCTCTCGTGCAAGGTGCGCATCCGATACTTTCAAAACCTTTATCGTGTAAAGAATTATAAGGAATGTTATTTATTTTTATAAATGATTTTACCTCTTCTAATGTCCAATTTAATAAAGGATGAACTTTTATGATCTGATTAGCTTCGTCCCACTCCACTTGTTTCAGATCATTTCTATTTTTAGATTGCTCTGCACGAATTCCGGTTATCCAAATACTATTTCCGTTTAGTGCGCGCTTCAACGGTTCTACCTTCCTTATAAAACAACATTCTTTTCTATTCTCAGTAGATTCGTAAAAGCTTAACGGTCCTTTTTCGCTTACCAACTTTTCTACTGTTTCTGTTTTTGGATAATAAACTTTAATTGGTTTTTTATAACGTTGAAGTGTTGCATTTAAAACCAAGTACGTTTCGTTAAATAATCTTCCTGTATCTAAAGTAAAAACCTCTATTGGCAGATCGTTAGAAAAAATCAAATGCGTTAATACCTGATCTTCGTAACCAAGACTTGTTGAAAAAGCAACTTTCTCACGAAAAGCAGATACAACCAAACGCAGAATGTTTTCAGGCGATTTTCCTTCAATTAATTCTTGTATTTCAGGTGCTTTGTTTTGCATTTATTTTAACGCCTGTAAAATATCGTTTAAAATATCTTCTCTGCTTTCAAGACCAATGGAAATACGAATCAATCCCTGAGAAATTCCTACAGCCATTCTTTCTTCCTCACTTAATTTGCAATGTGTTGATGAAGCAGGATGTGTTGCAATGGTTCTTGCATCACCAAGGTTCGGAGAAATTTTTATCAGTTCTAATTTATCCATGAATTTTTTTGCAGCATCATAACCGCCTTTAACAGTAACGGTGATTATCCCTCCTCCCGCTTTCATTTGTTTTTTTGCAATGGCATAATGAGGGTGTGATTTTAAAAACGGATAAGACACATTTTCAAACGCTCCGTTTTTTTCTAAAGCTTCCGCAACATACAATGCATTTTCGCAATGACGGTCCATTCGTAAAGCTAAAGTTTCCAAACTTTTACTTAATACCCAGGCATTGAACGGACTCAAAGACGGGCCTGTTAGCCTTCCGAATAAATAAATTTCATTTATTAATTCTTTTTTACCGACAACAATTCCTCCTAATACGCGGCCTTGTCCGTCCATGTATTTTGTTGCTGAATGTATTACCAGATCGGCGCCGTATTTAATTGGCTGCTGCAAATATGGTGTAGCAAAACAATTATCTACGATCAATAATACTTTATGTTTTTTTGCGATGGCAGCTACAAATTCCAGATCAATTAATTCAATTGCCGGATTGGTTGGTGTTTCCAAATAAATAAACCGAGTTTCCGGTTTTATTAATTTTTCAATGTCATTCGGATTCTTGATATTAAAATAAGAATATGAAATATTTAGTTTTGGAAAATATTTTGTCAGGATAGCATGCGTCGCACCAAATACTGAAGAACATGAAACAATGTGGTCACCGGATTTTAATAGCGACATGAACGTTGTGTAAATGGCGGCCATTCCGGATGACAAAGCAACTCCTGCTTCAGCGCCTTCCATTAAACAAACTTTATTTACGAATTCATTATTGTTCGGGTTTGTGTAACGTGAATAAATAAAAGCATCGCTCTCATCATTAAATGCAGCGCGCATTTCTTCGGCAGTATCAAAAACGAAACTTGAAGTTAAATACACAGGAACCGAATGCTCGTTGTTTCCGCTGCGCTCTAACTGTGCACGTATGGCTTGTGTTTCAAATTTTTTATTCTTCATAGCATCCCTCGTCTGCCACTGGCAGACATTCCCTTGGAAGGGTTAATTAATTTACTGTTACTTTATAATTTATTTTTGCTGTTGGTTCTAATGTTTTAGAAACTGAACAATATTTTTCTATTGATAATTTTACGGCACGTTCTGCTTTGTCCGGATCAACTTCACCTTTAATTTTAAAATGCAAAGTAATATTTCTGAACAAAGAATAATCTTCAATTTTCTCGCGCTCACCTTCTACCTCCACATCAAATTCTTCTATGTTCTGTTTTTGTTTTTTCAAAATTAAAATAACATCTATTGCACTGCAGCCGCCAACTGCAGCAAGTAATAATTGCATCGGACGAAATCCTGTAGCATGTCCTCCAATATTAACGGCGCTGTCCATATTCAAAACATTTCCATCCTCATTCACCGCTTCCATGGCAAAATCATCATCCGTCCTTTTGACACTAATTTTCATTTGATAAAGATACCCATTTTAGAATGAATTTACACCGTTCACTGTCGTATATTTCATGGTGTATTTTACCCCCGGGTTAATGTATTTATAAGCACTATGACTCATTAAGGCAGCCTCATGAAACCCGCATAAGATCAATTTTAATTTATTTTTATAAGTATTGATATCTCCAATCGCGTAAATGCCCGGAATGTTTGTGCTATAATCCTCAACACTAACTTCAATTGCATTTTTGTCAATATTAAGTCCCCAATTTTCTATTGGTCCCAGTTTCGGGCTTAATCCAAAAAGCGGGATCAAATTGTCAGCTTCTATGTTTTGTGTTTCGTTTGTTTTTGCATTTATTACCTTTACACTTTTTAGGATTATATCCCCTTTTAACTCGGTAAGATTACTATTTAGTAATAATTTTATTTTTCCTTCGTCGGCTAATTTCATCACTTTATTTACACCATCCGGCGCGCCACGGAATGCTTCACTACGATGAACCAAAGTAATTTCTTTTGCGGCATCCGCTAAAAAAATAGTCCAATCCAAAGCACTGTCACCCCCTCCTGCAATTACAATTTTTTTATCACGGTAAGTTTCCGGATCTAAAACCATGTACGAAACACCTTTTCCGTTTTCAAATTTTTCGAGATCCTTTACTTCAGGCTTGCGCGGTTCAAAACATCCTAGTCCGCCGGCAATGACAACAACCTGCGCGCTAATTTTAGTTCCCATGTTGGTGACTAAAATAAAATCACGCTCTCCAATTTTATTTAGAGATTCTATTCTCTCTCCCAAAGTAAAAGTTGGATTAAAAGGTTCTGCTTGTTTTACCAAATTATTTACAAGATCTTGAGCTAAAATACTTGGATAGCCGGGAATATCGTAAATGGGTTTTTTAGGATAGATCTCAGAAAGCTGTCCTCCTACTTGCGGCAAATAATCAATTAGATGGCAACGCATTTTTAAAAGTCCCGCTTCGAAAATTGAAAATAATGCTACCGGTCCTGCACCAATAATGGCAATGTCTGTTGTTATCATATTAGAAAAATAATCTTTTTAAACTTGCAATTATTACTACAATGCCAACTAAGATCATAATTGTTTTGGTTGGGATTCTATTCGTAAGATAAGCGGCAATGGGCGCGGCAATAACACCACCAATAATTAATCCGACAATAATATACCATCCGCTTAAACCAATTAGTGTAAAAAAAGTGATGGAACTTGCCAATGAAACAAAAAATTCGGTGAGGTTCACTGAGCCGATCGTATATCGCGCGTTTCTTCCGCCTGCAATTAAAGTTGAAGAAACAATTGGTCCCCAACCGCCGCCCCCTATTGAATCTAAAAATCCACCAACCACTGCCAAAGGAAAAACCCGTTTTATTTTTTCACGGACTTTATCTTTTTTAAGTGCTTTAAAAATTATTATCAGTCCTAAAATTATTGTGTAGATGGAAACAACCGGTTTGATTATATAATTATATTCTTGAAACGAACACAAAATATAAGCACCTAAAATTGCACCAAGCACACCGGGAATTAAAAGGCTGCGGAATAATTTTGTATTTACGTTTCCGAATTTTAAATGCATTAATCCCGACACGCCACTTGTAAAAACTTCTGAAGCGTGTACGCTCGCGCTTGATGCTGCAGGCGGAACTCCGAGTGACAATAAAAATGTTGTTGCTGTCACACCATACGCCATTCCTAGTGCGCCATCTATCATCTGCGCAACGAATCCAGCTAAAATGAAAAACAAAATACTTGAATCTACATTTTGTACCAACTTATTTGCGTAACCACCTATAACATTTGGCGGTAAATACGCACACAATAAATAGCCGACAAAAATTAAAATCGGGGTTGTAATACTGTAAAGCCATATCCTTCGTTTACTGATCTTTGGCTGTTGTTTAACGCCTTCTTTAATTAATACTGAAGTTATTTTATTTAGCTGATTTACCTTTTGTGTAAAATCTCCTTCCAAATATTTTCTTATTTGAACAAGATTATCAACCGCTTCGTTTATTTCATTTGGAAGAGATTTATCGAGCGTTTCTCTTAACCGTTTTGCTATCGTCGGAGATTTTCCATTGGTAGAAATAGCGATTTTTACTTGTCCTTTTTGAACAATTGATCCTAAATAAAAATCACATTGTTCCGGTGTATCAGCAACATTCGTTAAAATATTTTTCCGTTGAGCCAATTGTTTTATTAATAAACTTGTGTCTTTATTATTAACGGCACTAATTACAAAATCAACATCTTCTAAGTCTGTTTCTAAAAAAGAGCGCTGATGAATTGTAAGTGTAGGCTTATTGTTCTGAAAATTTTTAATTTCATCGCTCACATGAGTTGCAACTAAAGTGATTTGGGTATTTGGACTATTATTTAAAATAGCAGATACTTTTTCCAATGCAACCTTTCCGCCGCCAATAATTAAAACCCGGAAATTTTCGAGCTTCAAAAATACAGGGAAGAGTTTATTTTCTGTTTGTGTGCTCAT
>DATMPR010000239.1:0-13534 GCA_035567575.1 Bacteroidia bacterium | reverse complement strand
ACGTGGGCCGATTGATCATCGCGGTTCCAAATTATACTTCAGCCGATGCTAAACATTATAAAGAGTTTTGGGCAGGCTATGACGTGCCGCGGCATATTTACCATTTCGAAATAAATACCCTAAAGAAGCTTTTGGGGAACTATGGTTTCAGTTTGGAAGAAACAAAGCCTATGAAGTTCGATAGCTATTATGTCAGCATGCTTTCCGAGAAATACAAAACAGGATTTATGAATTATCTTACCGCTTTCTTAAACGGATTCAAATCAAATATCGTTGCCAAAGACCCTTCTCAATATTCCAGCGTAATTTATATTTTCAAGAAAGCCTAGTCTAAAAATGTTTCACGTGGAACAATAGTTTCCGCTTTCCGTTATAGTTTTGATTTAAACACCATACAATGCCTTTTAAGGTCTTTTTAAAGGACGGAATCCGTATGGGTACTCCTTTCCTCCTTTCTTGATTATTTAATTAGTCTTAGGGTTTTATAAAACAAAACAAAGCCATTCTTTATAAACCTACTATGGTATTAAGTTAAGGAATTATGCTTTCACTTCTTTGGAGGCAAATAACAAATCAGGCAAATCTATTTTATATTTTTTCTATGATTATTATATACTATACCTATTGTATATCCCTAGAATCAATTATTAAGGTATTAATAATATATAAAAATATTCAATTTTGATAAAATATCAGCTTATTTTATTTTTCAACCTTCAAAGCTCAATTTATATTTTCCCTTAACTAATTAGTTGGATTGCCTTCCTGATTTTAAGAATCCTTTATAAAAGGTTTATTTAATCCGCATTAAAATTAGGATGGATCAAAACCACTATCTTTCTTTAAAACACTAATTAGAAATCTTTAAACGGCGGCTTAAGCCGTTTTATTAATCAGGTAATAGAACGGGCCCTGCAGACCTTAATTTATTTTCATAGTGGTTTATTTAGTATTTTGGTTGAAGCATTTCGCTATTGAAAATCATTCTCAAATATTTAATACCCTTGTTTTTTTTGTCGGATCTCGCCTACTCGCAAAACACAGAAAGCATTTCCGCATCACTAAAAAAACTTCAGAAAAAAAACATACATGATACAACCAGAGTTGGAGTTTATTTGTCGCTTGCCTCCGAGTACATTTCTTTTCATAACGACAGTACGTTTTATTTTTTAGATAAAGCAGAAGATCTTTTAAGAAATCATCCCAATCCAAAAGACGAAATCGACGCAAAGTACTTACGCTCAATGGTTTACTATACAACATCAGAATTCGACAAAGCACAATGGTCTCTAAATCAAACAATTACAAAGGCAAAAGCCAATAACGATAAAATAATTTTGGGCAAGGCTTATAATTTAATGGGAGCAATTCTGTTTAATCTAGGAAATTATCCGGAAGCAATTAAACAATACAACAACAAACTTCAAATTGTAACAGAATTAAAGGATACGATCTCGATCATCGAAACCTACTATAATATTTCACTCATAAACAACGCAGAAGGAAGTTATTTTAAATCGCTCGAAAATAATTACACGGCGCTTGGCTTGTCTGAAAAAATAAAAGACTCCATAAGTATTATGATCGTTTATGAGGGATTGGGCGTTTCTTATTCAAAAATAAATGAATTAAAAAAAGCGATCACCAATTTAAATAAAGCGTTAAGGCTTGCGGTTTTGTTTGGAAAAACTTACGAAGAATCCGGAATATCAATAGATCTTGGAAACGTATACCAGCAAATGGATCAGCAGGAAAAAGCACTTTATTATTTTAAAAGAGGAGAAGAATTAGCTAAAGGAAACGGAGATAAATTAGTGCAATCGATCGCACTCTCCGGTAAAGGCGTTTCGTTCATGGTACAGAAAAAATACAAAGAAGCGATCGAAATATTTAATGAAGTCAATGCGATACACGTAGAAATAAATTACGCAAAAGGGATCGCGGAAAACCAACTCAACATAGCAAGTTGCAATATTGAACTCGGTAATAATAAAGAAGCAAAACACTTTGCGGCCAATTCCTTAAAAGAAGCGAAAACGATCGGTGAAAAGAAAATAGAAGGCGAAGCTAATAAAGCGCTAAGCAAAATATACGAAAAGCTAAATAATTTAGACAGCGCATATTTTTACTTTAAAGGATCTGTACAAATATCCGATACCCTGAACAACCGAACCATGCTGAGAAAAATATCTTCCTTTGAAGCAGAACATGAAAAAGAGAAACAAGAAGAGGTGAGGGCCTTTGAAGAAAAAACAGCAAGGGTAGAGCTTATCAAACAAAAACAAATAAGGAATACCGTACTCGCAGTTACAGCCGTAATCTTAGTAATGCTGTTGTTCTCGTACAGAAATTACAGAAAGAAACAAACTGCAAATATTGAAATAACGGAAAAGAAAAAAGTAATTGAACATAAAAACAAAGATATCTTAGACAGTATTAATTATGCAAAAAGACTGCAAGACGCGGTGTTAATGAGCAGGGAAGAAACAGAACAAGCCCTTCCTAATTCATTATTGGTTTATTTGCCAAAAGAAATTGTAAGCGGCGATTTTTATTTTATAGAGAAGGAACAAAATAAAATTCATATTGCTCTTGCGGATAGTACCAAACACGGAGTACCCGGCGCTTTTATGAGCATTGCCGGATACAATATTCTAAAGCAAGCCATAAAAGAAAAGCATTTAACAGAACCTGGATCGTTGCTCGATTCCATAAACAAAGAGCTTCGGTCGTTTTTAAGAAATCGTAGCGAAAGCAACGAAATTAATTTGTCGTACTGCATAATCAATGAAACAGAAAGAACAATTCAGTTTGCAGGAGCTAACCATCCGGCCTGGGTTTCATCGAAAAACAAAAACATTAATGCCGAACTTATTCATAGTAACAGGGCCAGAAACCTTTATGAGTTAAAGCCGGATCCTGAACCAATTGGGGCGACAACACCGAATCAAAACTACAAAAGCAAAACAATTCAAATAGAAAAAGGCGACACACTGTTTTTATTATCGAATGGTTTTGCCGCGCAGGTTGATGAAAACGGCAGGGAATTTGGAAAAAACAGACTCGCTGAACTTTTAAACAGCGAAGAAAAAATCACGAAAGAAAAAATTATTAGTGAGCTAAATAACTGGAAATTATCTGCCGAACAAACAGATGATATATGCATTATAGGAATAAGGTTTTAAAATATTTAATTAGCGCTCTTCTGCTTTTCTTTGTGCTTTCAATAAACGCACAGAAGAAACCGGCTATGCAAAAGTTTACTGTTGCTGACACGGCTTTAATTAGAGCGTATATTGAAAAAGGCGCCGGTTTTGCTTCTGAAAACAACGACAGTGCTTTATACTATGCGGAGATAGGTCAGAACGCCGCCCAGCAAATAAACAACGAAGCATTGTTGGCACGTGCCTTTTTTCTCAAGGCAAAAATTTATTATTTCATAGCGAATTACAGCGCGGCGCAATTTTACCAATATAAAAGTCTGGTGGTTGCTGAAAAAACAAAAGATAAAAGGTTAATGTCGAAATCTTTTAACCTGGCGGGCGCCATTTGTTTTAGCATTGGAAATTTTGAAGAAGCGCTAAAGCAATACAATAACCGGTTAATTATTAGCGCCGCGTTAAAAGACACAAACGCAATTTTACAAGCATATTTTAATATATCGCTTGTTTATAATGCAATAGGAGAATATAAAAAATCGGTTGAAGTAAATTATAAGGCCCGTGATCTGGCAGAGAAAACAAAAGATACCATAAACCTAATGGCTGTTTATGAAGGGCTTGGAATGTCGTATTTCCTTTTAGACGAAACAAAAAATTCACTTTCATTTTTAAATAAAGCTTTCGCGTTTGCGAGCATAAAAAAACAAGAATACGAACAAGGCGGAATATTAATTGACATGGGAAATGTTTATCAAAGAATGTACGACAACCCGCGCGCAATTTCCTATTACAATAAGGCAATAGAAATAACAATTAAAAACGGCGACAAGCGCAGACAAGCAACCGCAAAAGCAAACAAAGCAAAATCTTTAATGGAGCTTAAAAACTATAAACAAGCGCTTGATCTGTGTAACGAAGCCATTAAAATTAATATTGAAATAAATTATGCCAAAGGGATCAGCGATGCATTTGCTAATAAATCGGAGTGCTTTTATGAAATGAAAAATTACCTGGAGGCTGAAAAATTCGCAATACAGGCCAGAGACGTTGCCATAAAAATAAAGGCACCGAAAGAAGAATATAACTGTTATAGTTTATTAAATAAAATTTATGAGGCGCAAAACAACAAAGAGAAAGCGTTTCTGAATTATAAAAAATTTATTAACCTGCGCGACAGTATTGACAATAATGGCGAAGTAAAAACCATTTCGGGAATTGAATTTGGCTATGAAAAAGACAAAGCGGCACGTGCTGCAAGGTTTGCTGAAGAAGAAAACGAATCGGAATTAAAAAAACAAAAACTAATTGGGAACATTATTTTTCTCGCCGGCGCCTTCATGATGCTTTTATTAGTCTTCATTTTAATTGTCTATGCTCAAACACAAAAAGCGAATCGCAAGATCAACGAGCAAAACAAAATAATAGAGCAAAAAAGCGAAAGTATTTTAAACAGCATTAATTATTCAAAAAACATACAACAGGCTATTTTAACTCCTGACGAAGAAATAAAAAAAATACTTCCCGATTCGTTTGTATTATATAAACCAAAAGACATTGTAAGCGGCGATTTTTATTTCATAGAATCGGTTACTTCAAACGGTGCACCAATTTCGGCAGTAGCATTGGCTGATTGTACGGGTCACGGTGTGCCGGGCGCGTTGATGAGCTTAATGGGATACAATATTTTAAAACAATCGCTTAAACAAAAAGAAATAAATGGCCCAGGCGATGCTTTAGATTATTTAAATAAAGAATTGCATTCGTTTTTACGACAGAATCAAAAAGAAGAACACGTTTTAGACGGAATGGACATTGCTTTTTGCGCGATCGAATACCAAAAAAGACAAGTCGTGTTTTCCGGAGCGAACAATCCGTTATGGATCTTAAGCAAGAATAAAAATTTATGTGATGCAAACGGGAATAAAATTGCGATCAATTCAAAAAACGAAGAAAATTATTTATACGAAGTTAAGGCCACAAAGCAGCCAATTGGATTTACAGAAAATCCAAAACCATTTACAACTCATGTTATTAATTTAGAGAAAGGTGATTTGTTGTATTTGTTTACGGATGGTTTTGCGGATCAATTTGGCGGACCAAAAGGAAAGAAATACAAGTACAAACAATTGTCGGAATTAATTTTAAGCTCAGCGAATCTAAATTTATCAGAACAAAAAACGATTTTTGAAAACTCTTTTGAGAACTGGAAAGGCGAATTAGAACAAATTGACGATGTAAGTATTGTCGGAATAAGAATCTAAATCCAAGAAAACAACATTTAACATAATAAAAATTATTTAAATAATTCCCTATATTTTTTCAATCGGGGCTTCCCATAATTCTATCTTGTTGCCATCGTTATCCATTATATGAACAAACTTTCCATACTCTGAAGCGTCAATAGCATCGCAAATAGTTACGCCTTCTTTTTTTAATTCTTCAACCAGCCATTCAAGATTTTCGACACGGTAATTGATCATGAATTCTTTTTTCGAAGGATCCATATACTTTGTGTCTTGTTTGAACGGACTCCATACAGTAGAACCTTTTTCTTCCGGCGCATCTAATTTCCCCCATTCGAAAGAAGTTCCGTATTGCTCCATGCCAAAGCCTAAATGTTTAGCATACCATTCTTTTGTTTTTTGCGGATCGGTGCTTTTAAAAAACACGCCACCAATTCCTGTTACCCGTTTCATAAATTTATTTTTTAATTCATTAACTCTTCAATTTCATCGGCCTCTAATGGAATATTTTTCATGAGATCCATTTGTCCTTTTGCAGTGATCAAAACATTATTCTCTAAGCGGATCCCTAAATTTTCTTCCGGAATATAAATCCCCGGCTCAACCGTAAACACCATTCCCGGACGCATTGGTTCGTTAAAAAAACCAACATCATGAACATCTAACCCTAAAAAGTGAGAAGTGCCGTGCATGAAATATTTTTTATAAGCAGGCCAAGCGACGTTTTGTTTTTTTACATCGCCGGTTTTTAGCAAACGTAATTTCAATAATTCTTCTGTCATTAATTCGCCAACCGCTTTATTGTATTTTTCAAATGTGTTTCCGTCCTTCAACATTTTTGTTGCCGCCTTCATCACTCGTAAAACAGCATTGTAAACATTTTTTTGCCGCTTTGTAAATTTTCCGTTTACAGGCAAACAGCGCGTTAGATCGCTTGCATAATTAGCATATTCAGCAGCTGTATCCAATAATAAAACATCTCCCGCTTTACACTGTTTATTATTCTCAACATAGTGTAAAACACAGGCGTTTCCTCCGCTGGCAATAATTGGTCCGTAAGCAAAACCTGCGCTCCGGTTACGGATAAATTCATGAATTAATTCAGCTTCAATTTCATGTTCCCAAACGCCGGGCTTCACAAATTTTAATAATCTTCTAAATCCTTTTTCGGTGATATCGCAAGCCTGCTGGATCAATTCAACCTCAATACCGCTTTTGATAGAGCGTATTTTGTGCATGGTAGGAGCGGAGCGCTCATAATTGTGCAGGGGATATTTTTCCTTCATCCATTTTGCAAAACGCATTTCTGCAGTTTCTGTATTGATGTAACGGCGGGAATGTTCATTACTGTTCAAATAAATATATTCTGCCTGAAAAACAAATGACTGAAACACTTTTTCAAATTCGTGATACCAGTAAATATTTTCAATACCGCTTACTTTTGTAGCCTGCTCCTTAGTAAGTTTTGCACCTTCCCAAATTGCAATGAGCGGACTTGTTTCTTTAATAAACAAAACCTCTTTGTGTTTACCGTCTTTTACGCCCGGGAAGATCATTAAAATAGTATCTTCCTGATCAACGCCGCATAAATAAAAAAGATCGCTGTTTTGACGAAAACCCATTGCCCCATCAGCATTAGTTGGGAGAATGTCATTACTAACAAACAGGCCTAATGCGCCCGGCTTTAAATGCTGTTTGTATTTATTTCTGTTTTCTATAAATAAACTTTTATTAATTGGGGCGTATTTCATAATTACAAAATTTAATACACGAATATACGGCTTAAACAAAGCATTTCAAATCACGTGGAAAAGGGGATTGTTTCATAATGTTTATTACAAGGGAATGGGGTAAAAAGGGGAAATTACCTATAAAATAATTGTTAGAAGAAGAAACTTATACCTGATTAATTAATTGTACTTCTGTTTTCGGAAAGGTACAAGAACTCAAAGGCCACGAACACTCATGAAATAAAAATAGTTTATAAAAACAAAAGGAGACCGCGGTCCCCTTTTTTGTTGTATGGCTTTTATAACGGAGAAATTACATTTTAATTATAAACACCTTCAGCAATAGCAGTAGCGCCGGGAGCATTAGCTGATCCTGATTGGAAGAGAACGCCGTTCACATAAATTTCCACCAAAACCTCTTTTCCGGATGGTGTTACATTGTAAGCCTTAATGCTTAGGTTTTGTTTTTTTGTCCAATAGAAAGAATAAGCGAAAGCTATTTTTTTAACTTCAACATCAGTTGTAACAACTTTATTATCTTCTAAAGAAACGTATTCAACTTTAAAATTTCCGCTTTCAGAACTAACACGGTATTGAACATTAATAGACTCGTCAGTTATCGGAGTTGTGGTTGTTATCGGAGCAACAGGGTCGGGAGTTTTCTTTTTGCAAGAAGAGAAAGAAATAATTGTTAGGACAAGCGCTAATGTGGTGATTTTTTTCATTTGGCTTTAATTGTTTTAGTTAATTAATTCGAGCGCAAAAGTACATTTTATCTAATGAAATACAAATTTTGTCGTTATTTTATGCTAGTTCGTCTAAAAATTAATCACAATTGTTTTGTTTTCAATAGGTTAAGAATTAGCCCTTGAAATCCAAAAAAGGGACTACCATATTTCCTTTTTTTGAACAGGATTTATAACCATGTAAAAGAATTAGTCTCTTTTGCTGAGAAAAAATTACTTATATCGCAGAAAAAACCTAATTGTAATAAGAGAACAAAGGCATTATAAAAAACCGTACATTTATAGTCCAAAATTAAAACACATGATTGATTTAACAGGTATAATTTCGATCTCAGGGCAACCGGGCTTGTTCAAGATCATTGCACAATCTAAAAACGGAATAATTATTGAAGGATTGGCAGATAAAAAAAGAACCAATATTTATTCAACAACTAAAGTTTCAACTTTATCGGATATAGGAATGTACACAACAGGAGAAGACAAACCGATTGAAGAAATAATTACTGCAGTTTTCGAAAAAGAAAAAGGTGGTCCGTGTATAAATGCAAAAGCAGACGACAAAGAAATAACAGCATATTTTGAACTCGTATTACCCGAATATGATAAAGAAAGAGTATATGTAAGCAACATGCGTAAATTATTTAATTGGTACACCATTCTTCAAACCACCGGAAACCTAAAGGAGAAAGACACAAATGCTGAAACAGAAGAAAGCAAAGCGCTTAAGGCAGAAGAAAAAAATAGAATAGCCAAAACAAAAACAAAAGACATCGGCAAAAACATTAAAACAAGCGCAGGTAATAAAGTAACAACAGGCGTTAGAAAAACCGGAACAGCTTAAAAATAATTTTATTGAAATTAAGATCCTTTGCCGAAACGCAAGGGATTTTTTTATTTATAGGAATTACGGTTTTAAAAAATCACCTACTATTTTTTCTGCCTTTTTTAAAGCGTGTTCAAGATCTTCATTTAAGATCGATGTATCAAATAACTCTGCCGTTTTTATTTCTGCTTCTGCTTTTGCAACACGCCGGACAATGCTGTCAGGCGAATCGGTGCTGCGGTGTTTAAGACGTTCTTCTAGGATCTTTATACTTGGAGGCATCACAAAAACAGCTAAAGCCCTTTCTTTAAATTGGTTTTTTAGATTCAGGCCTCCCTCAACATCAATATCAAAAATCACGCTTTTGCCTTTAGCCCAAATAGCCTGGACCTCACTCTTGAGTGTACCATAACAAACGCCAGCATAAACCTCTTCCCATTCTAAAAAATCGCCTGTGTCCACCTTTTTTTTGAATTCTTCAACACTTAAGTAATGGTAATCTTTACCGTTTTCCTCTATTCCGCGCTTAGGACGGCTGGTGGCAGAAATAGAAAAAGCGAGCTTATCGGAAAACACCTTTAATAGGTGCCTGACAATGGTTGTTTTCCCAGAGCCCGAAGGAGCCGAAAATATGACCAATTTGCCGTTTTTCATACCCAAAGATAAGGGAAAAAGACCCCCAATTGTTTAAAACCTGCATTTTTGTTAAAAAAGTTTGGAAACCCCTCTTAAAACCCTATATTTGCCCTCCCAATTTAAAAACAAAAAAAACAACCCTATGTATGCAATTGTAGAAATAGCCGGGCAACAATTTAAAGTGGAACGTGGAAATAAAGTATACGTTCACCGCCTTGAGGCTAACGAGGGTTCTAAAGTGGAGTTTGACAAAGTGTTGCTATTAGACAACGATGGAAAAATTTCAGTTGGAAACCCTACCGTGGATGGCGCCAAAGTTGCGGCCACCGTTATTGAGCACCTTAAAGGTGACAAAGTTATTGTGTTTAAAAAATTGCGCCGTAAAGGTTACCAGAAATGGAACAACCACCGTCAATCTTATACACAAATTTTAGTGCAAGGAATTTTAGGTAAAGGTGAAACATTGAAAGATGAGATCGCAGTTGAGAAAAAAGTTCGTGTCGGAACTCCTGCTAAAAACGCAACAGCAGTTGCCGAAGTTAAAGCAACGAAAAAAACACCTGCTAAAAAACCTGCAGCAAAAAAAGCAACTAAAAAAGATTAATAAACTGAATGAAGAATTAAAAATGTAGAATGCAAAATTCTTAATTCTTAACTCTCAATTCTTAATTTTAAATAAAATGGCACACAAAAAAGGCGAAGGTAAAGTAAAAAACGGTCGCGAATCACACAGCAAACGCTTAGGCGTTAAAATATTCGGAGGACAAACTTGTATCTCCGGAAATATCATTGTTCGTCAGCGCGGAACAGTTCACAATCCGGGCGAAAACGTAGGTATGGGTAAAGATCATACTTTATACGCTTTAACCGACGGAGTTGTTGTTTTCAAAAAGAAAAGAAACGATAGATCATACGTTTCGGTTGTTCAGGCAGAAGCTTAAGAAAAACCAAACGCTTATTATTTTATTAAAAGCCTGCTGTTTTTCGGTAGGCTTTTTTATTTTTACATTTATAAATTATGTTACAGTTAAATTACATACGCGATAATAAAGAGGAAGTTTTAAAAAGACTTGCCATTAAAAATTTTAAAGACGCCGAAACCATAATTAACAGAGTTATTGAATTGGATAATGATCGCCGCACCACGCAAAAAGATGGCGACGCAATAAAAGCAGAAGCAAATACAATTGCTAAACAAATTGGCGAATTAATGAAAGCCGGAAAAAAAGAAGAAGCGGAAATTCAGAAAGCAAAAACAGCCGATCTAAAACTCCGCGAAAAAAATCTTGATGAAGCATTAAAGTCAATAGAAGAAGACATTAAAAACTTATTAGTACAAGTTCCAAATACACCAAGCGAAAAAGTTCCTGCAGGAAAAACTCTCGAAGACAATGAAGTTGTTTTGGAAAATGGCACAAAACCAACATTAGTACAAGGCTCTGTTCCGCATTGGGACTTAACAACAAAATATAATTTAATTGATTTTGAATTAGGCGTAAAATTAACCGGAGCAGGCTTTCCGGTTTACAAAGGAAAAGGTGCACGATTACAGCGCGCATTAATAAATTATTTTTTAGATAAAGCAACCACCGCAGGATATGTAGAAATTCAGCCGCCAATAATGGTGAATGAAGACAGCGCTTATGCAACAGGACAATTACCGGATAAAGAAGGACAAATGTATCATGTGCAAATTGATAATTTATATTTGATCCCAACCGCTGAGGTTCCTATCACAAACATTTACCGCGATGTGATTTTAAAAGAAAGCGATCTGCCGATAAAAAATTGCGGATACACACCGTGTTTTAGAAGAGAAGCGGGAAGTTATGGAAAAGATGTTCGGGGATTAAATCGTTTGCACCAATTTGATAAAATTGAAATTGTGCAAATTGAACACCCCGATAAAAGTTACGAGACATTAGAAAACATGCGCGATTATGTTGCGGGAATTTTGAAAGAATTGGATTTACCTTATCGTGTTTTAAAATTATGCGGCGGCGACATGAGTTTTGCTTCGGCTCTAACTTACGATCTGGAAGTGTGGAGCGCAGCACAACAACGCTGGCTGGAAGTAAGTTCTGTTTCTAATTTCGAAACTTTTCAAACCAACAGGCTGAAATGTCGTTTTAAAGGTGCTGATGGTAAAACACAATTAGCACACAGTTTAAATGGAAGCGCTTTAGCTTTACCGAGAATAGTTGCTTCGTTGTTAGAAAACAATCAAACGCCGGAAGGAATTAAGATCCCAAAAATATTAGTGCCTTATACGGGTTTCGAAATAATAAATTGATGCGGAATTCATTTTTCATAATAGTTTTGCTTACCGTTTTTTTATTCAATTGTAAACACGGAAACATTTATGAAAAGGAAATTGCCTTGCTCGACAGCACCAAGATCGTTTTACAAGTAAAATTAAACGAACTAAAAAAAGCGGAAGTAAATATTCAAAACTTTCAATATCCGAAATTCGAAACGTATAATGCTTTTTTAAAGAGTAATGTTAAAGATACAATAGGAAGAATTGAAGGAAATGCATTACAGGCTTTTATTAATTCAGGAAACACAATAAAAGAATTCAATAAAACCAAAGCCGAATTAATTAAACAAATAGAAACAGGTATTTCACAAATTCAAAAACTATCAGCAGATCTGAAAGAAAATAATGTACAGCAGAACGTGGCGCAATCGTATTATAATTCTGAAAAAGGTCACGCCGATGAATTAATAAAAACCATTGAGCAAAACATGAAGGCGCTTAATGTTAGTCTGAACAGCTATCGCAATAGTCTGGGAAAAACAGAAGAATATATTAAACTCATTAATAATGGGCAATTACCGATGGTAGTGGCAGACTCTACATTAGAATAAAATGGCGATTAATTTTTCGAATGATAATATTGTTTTTAACCTGAAGCAAAAAACCAAATTAAAAATCTGGATAAAATCCGTAATAAAAAAAGAGAAATATGTTTTGGGAAACCTGAACTATACTTTTGTTTCTGACAGAGCACTTTTAAAAATAAATAATGATTTTCTAAAACATAACACCTACACCGACATCATAACTTTTAATTACAATGAAGGCAAGAAAGTGTTGGGAGATATTTTTATAAGTATTGATAGGGTGAAAGAGAACGCTCAAAAATTTGACGTTAGTTTTGAGGAAGAACTTCAGCGGGTAATAATTCACGGTGTTTTGCATTTGTGCGGGTATAAAGACAAATCAAAAAGCGATTCTGATCTGATGCGCAAGAAAGAAAACCAGAGCTTGAAAATGCTTTTATCACCCAAAAAGGGGTAAAATCAATTCGAAAAATTACTGTAATTTAGAACTATGCGCAACGCGGCCCTTTTTTTATTCTTGCCAATTTTTGTTTTTTCGCAAAATAAATATACTCACGCTGATTCTCTGAGGGGAAAAATAACAAAAGAACGCGCCTGGTGGAATGCGTTGCATTATGAATTGCACGCTTCGTTTAATTTTGCTGACAGCTCTGTTTCAGGTTTTAATAAAACGACTTACAAAGTTTTATCGCCTTTACAAGTGATGCAAATTGATCTGCGCGAGCCAATGATTTTGGATAGCGCCATTCAAAACAAAAAAAAATGTAACTGGAGAAAAGACGGCGACGCATATTTTATTGATCTTGCTTCCGAACAAAAAACAAATGAATTAAATAGTATCACTTTTTATTTTCATGGTAAACCGCGCGTTGCAAAATTACCACCCTGGGATGGCGGCTTGGTTCTTAAAAAAGATAAAAATAAAAATCCCTGGATCTCTATTGCTTGTCAGGGTATGGCCGGAAGTATTTGGTTTCCTAACAAAGATCACATGTATGATGAGCCCGATAGCGTTTCGTTTTTTATTACCGCGCCAAAAGATTTAGTCGCCGTTGCTTGCGGGCGTTTACGCTCTGTTGTCGAAAATAATAACGGAACACAAACGTATAACTGGACGGTTGTAAATCCAATCAATAATTACAGCATTATTCCCTATATTGGTAAATATGTAAATTTTAGCGATACACTTAACGGTAAAGGCGGAGTTTTAGATATTAATTATTGGGTGCTGGATTATAATTTGGAAAAAGCCAAAGAACATTTTAAAGAAACCAAAACAATGTTGCGCTGTTTTGAAGATTGGTTTGGAAAATATCCTTTTTATGAAGATGGTTACAAACTAGTGGAT
>DATMPR010000238.1:0-6461 GCA_035567575.1 Bacteroidia bacterium | reverse complement strand
AAAAATGCATCAATTCCCTATAAGTATCGAGGAGAAACCTTGTTTGACTTTATAAGTGGTCGTTTCCCTGAGGCTACTGGTATTAATAGCCTCATATTGCTAAAATAGAACGGAAAACACCCGACCGCATGAGTTTTTATTTTTCTCCAATGAATGACTGGAGTTAAGAAGGGGAATTGTTAAACAAATTGGATTTAATTATTCTTTAACCCCAAAAGTCTAACCCTTTTTTTGTTTTTGTCTGAAGATATAAAAGGAATAAAAAATGGGGATACCCGCTAAAGGAATAACACTAAAACCTATCACGTAGGAAACATATTCTTGCGGTAAAAACATTACAAGTGCAAACATTATTAACCCACCAAAGAACCAAATTTTAGAGCCCAAATGATGTGTTAGTCGCCAATTTTCTTCATCTTCCAAAGTCCACGGAGTACGAATGCCAACAAAATAGTTTGGTTTAATGTTATTCATAAAATTACCAAGAACAACAAAAAGCAAGGCAACCAAAGCAACAATGTATTTCGGTGAAATGTTACTTGAGTTTGCTTGAGTATAATGTTCAGTTTCATATACAATGAAACATGAAATTAGCGAAATGAATATAGTAACAGCCCAAGAGATTTTTACAATTACTGAGTTGTTATTTATGTACCGTTGTTTCGGATCGAATCGATTGAGGTTAATTACAAGAAGTGATGTACCGATTGTTACCGCAAACATAAATAGTATTATACCAAGCATTTCAAATTTGCTTCCGAAGTTATCAGCTTTAAAGTTTGCATTGAAATGTGTCGGAACACTTTCAGGCAAATTATTCCATATAGATAATAAATATATTACCGGTATTAAACCGATTAAAGCTTGCATTAAAATTATTCTTGCTTTTTTCATGGTTATTTTGTTTTGATTGTTATTTCCTTTTTTTATTAAATTGTACCATCCATTTCATAATGTCATCAAGTACTGTCATATTTAAACTGTATTTAACGAATTGGCCTTCTTTTTCACTCTCGATAAGTCCTGCGCGCTTTAATAATTCAAGGTGATGAGAAATGCTTGGTCCGGAAATATTGAACTTGTCTACTATTTCACCAGCTGTCATGTCCCTTTTTCGGAGCAGTTCTAATATTTCTCTCCTTGTCTTGTCGTTGAGTGCTTTAAAAGCAAGGTTTAATGACATTATTTGTATATTTAGACAAATATCTAAATATTATTTCAATAGTGCAAATCTTTATGAAATAAATTGTACAGATTAGTTCAATATTTTGACCTAGAAACAAATAATTTTAGTATATTTAAATAGTTAAAAAAACAAAACCATGAAAAAATTTTATACACTTATTTTAATTGGATTATTTTCACTTTCTGTAAACGCAACTGTACACACCATAAATGTTTTCTGTACTGGTATTGCACCAAGTACGATCACTGCTGTTTGTGGTGATAGTATTAAATGGGCATGGGGGGGTTGTTCCGACAGCAGCAGATCGACCGTTATCCCTCTATGTGGTACTCCTTGGAGTTTCGCCATTAACTCCATCACTCCCAAATACACTGTTGTGAATTGTGCAGGCACTTGGAATTTTAAATGTTATTGCAATACAAGTTATTTTACCGGAACAATAACTGTTACTTGTCCATTAGGAATTGCTCAGCGAACAGGTATCACATCCATTCTTGATGTTTTTCCAAATCCAAGCAATGGAAAATTTAAATTAGTTGTCCAGGGTTTACAGCTTTCCGACCCCATCAATATGGAAATTTATAATTTGCAGGGTAAGAAAATATATCAATCCCTCATTACAAATTTAAAGTCCGAAATTGATTTGCAAAATCAGGCGGTTGGAATTTATTTTATTAAATTACAGGCTGAAGAAGCTGTTCTTACTAAAAAAATAATAATTCAATAGCTCTCAGAAATGATCCCTTGGTTAGTGAAAAAAATCATTATACTTTTCATATCTCTCGCACCATTACTGACGATTGGACAAGAGAGTGCAAATAAAATTATTCCGAAAAGAAATACAATTTATCTTGAAGCGTATGGACAAGGTTGTTTCAACTCACTTTCCTTTGACCGACTCTATCGTATTAACAAAAAAATTAAAAGCTCATTCACGGCAGGTGTGACATTGATGCCTCTTTTAAATAAACCAGACCATATCCTTGCAATTGGGACACCAGTTTCTTATAATTGGTTATTCGGACAAAAAAAACATCATTTTGAATTAGGTGTTGGTTTGACATTTTTAAGTGTAACTAATCAAGTCCAATTTTCTAACGAGTCCGTAAAATTCACAACTTTCGTAACTAATAGTTACGTTTATTTCACACCGAAAATTAGTTATAGGTTTCAAAACCCAAATGGGGGATTATTTTTTCGAGTTTCTTTTACTCCTCCAATAGCTTTGTATAACAGGGAAGGTGCTTATAAACAAGGAAACGAAACCTATTTGGGCGCACGCAACAATTATCTTCTAAATGCTGTAGGCCCTATTGACGATTACAGAATATTTCCATGGCCCGGATTGAGTGTTGGTTATACACTAAAATAAAAAACTGCACCAAGGTATAACTGTCGTTACAATAAATTTTACGTAAATTTACTTAACTAAAAGCGGTAGACATGAAAGTAATAATTTCAATATTCTTTATTTTAAGCGTGACCTTATCTATTTCTCAAACTAAACATTCAGACTGGAATAATTCCAGTTCATGTAAACCCCTTATTTTTTCTAAATCTTTAATTCAAAAATATTTTTATAAGTCAATCCCATCTTTTCTGAGTTTTAGTAGAAATCAGATACCAGTATTTAACTTTTCTGACCGTACTTATAAATATAAAAGTACTTTTTTAAAAGTAAACTAAATTAGTCGAAACTCATAAAGCTGCTTTTACCTGGAAAAAAAGCTTTTGTTTTGTACATTTATATGAGAAGACGAAAAATTTTAGATGAACCATTTCCGAAAAATATATATTTTATTTTCTATATCAATCTTGACCAGTTCTTGTGTAAGAATGAATTTAATTCGGTATAGTGATCCAGTCGTTTGCCCGATCCATGATATTAAATTAAAAAAAAGCCACTCGCGTGCTATATGGGATGAATCAATAAAAATCATAAACTGTAAAAATTGCCCTTACGCAAAGCGGAATATAAAAATACATAAACCGATGCGTGCTTGGCCTGCATATTGGAGAACAACGATATTAACCTGTGACAGCTGTACCATCATATATCGTCAGCTATTAGTAGCAAATTAAGTTTTTTGTGCTTGCCTTAGTGTTAAACAAATTGAAAATTTAATTAAAGGGGAACATTCAGTTATCATGCAAACTCGTCTGCTAAAGAAATTTTGCCAAAGGGGTTTGGAACTATGCACCATTTCGTTGCCATAGAATGAGTTAAGCCCTTGAATCGCCGGCAATCATTTAATTCAATAACGCCATATTATGTGATTCTCTGAAATCCTTTATCATTTTTTTGGCAATCAGAGAATTTGTAGCCATTGCTTGCTTTGCCATAGCTAATTTTCGAAAATCTCCATCCGTTACAGATTTAGTAATGTTTTGTTCAGTTACAGGTCGACTAAAAAATTCAAGAAATGTTATCATTAAAAAAATATAGCCGGTCACCTCATCGAATAACCGCAGTATGTTTTCTTTTAAAGGCTGTAGTTTTTCAGGGCAGGGCATTTTTAAATGCTCTCCTGAACGCCATTTTTTTAATTCCTTAAGATAGGTGATCAATATTTCGCCTGAAATAATTTCATTCTGGAGATTAAATAACAACTCAATTAATTTTTCCGTTTCGGGTAAGCCTTCTGATTTCTTTGCTACAAAATTTAAAGCGCGCATTTTCAATTTGATCTCGGATATAATAATTGAAAGAGTTATGGAATCAAGGGTCATTTCCTTCGGCTCTTTCTGTTTTATTTCTGTTATTTGTCTAAAAGCTCTTATTAAATCTCTTGGCAATCCCCCCGATAAACAATAACTTAAATAAAAAAATGGTAATGGCTTACCAATGACTCTTCGACTTAGAAGATCTGCCGATTCATCAATATTAAAATAATCAACGTAAACAATACTGTCAAAAGAACTATCGAAAACATCCCTGAAAGGTAAACCCCGCCTCTCAAAATTACTCATGGCATTTTCTGAGACAGAGATAAGATAAAAACATCTTGGTAAACCAAAAAGTGATTTAATTTCGTTAAGGAATTTTTGAGCCTGTTGATCAGATTCCATTTTATCCAGTTCATCAATACCTATCACGATCTGGTATTCTAAAGGTATTACCGTTAAAAACTCCGTAAATTCCTGTATGATCTCAGGGTTGGTCATTTGTTTTTCGGCAAAGGTTATGGCGCTATTTATTTCCCCTTCAAGAACCGAAGCTTTAAGGCTTCCAGACCAACCCGAAGTAAAAGTTTGTTGAAATTTTATTTTTTGTAACTTATCTATTGCTATCTGACTTATAGTTGGTTTTTCGATTTTAATTTCTTTTTTCTTGTTTTCCTCTTCTTCGATTGATTTCGATCCCCGAAACAAACGGTAAACTAAACGTGATGCAGCTTTAAGTGGGTTTATGTTTTGAAACGCCTCCGAAATATAACTTCCCCAAGACCCCCCTGTCTTTTTTTGTATGAAAAAAGAGATGAAGGTTAGAAGTAAGCCCAATTTGAAAACATCACCAGCTTTAATATCCAATAAAAGAAACGGATTGACCCTCGAAATTGGTTCAATATGGAATAGCGCCGGGTTACCCGAAACAACTATTATTGCGCTAAGAAAAATAAAAAGAAGCCCGAACGAAGAGCAAATATCTTTTAATGTTTCTAAAAAATTTGCTGAAATTAATTTGTACGGGTCAGAAGATGATTTATTTAATTCTTCAAAATTAATGGAAGGATTCTGTACGCCTTCCTGTTTCAGCAGGCTGTAGCAAGTGCTGGCAAAAAGATGTAATATAAAATCCCTTGTATCATATTCTACCGGAGCAGAGGTAAATACAGGCAATATTTTTTTATCTTTTATTCGTTCTACAGTTCGTTGGGTACCACAATAATTTTGGATCAAAGTGCTTTTCCCAGCTCCTCTTGGCCCTGCAATACCTATGCTTCCACCGGGCATATTATTAAACAGGAAGTCGAGTCTTGATTGTGCAAGTGTATTGATAGTTTGCGATGGGTTCACCACCTCCGAAAGTCCGGGAGCTTCAATTACACCAAGCAAATTACTATAAGAAGCTTTTAGCGATTCATTAATAATGGCTCTCATGCGCGGTTTTATTGCCTTCTCTAAAATGGAAGTATCAATTGCCTTATCCATTGCAATTATTCTGTTTTCAAGACTAGTCAAGCCTACTTTTTTATCCAATTCCTCTTTTTCGTTTTCCCAAGTCTTTTTATTTGATACCACTCCGAATTTTAAAGCAATTGAAGCTATGGTAAACAAAACAACTATGATTAACATCGAAACATAGATCCAGCTTGATCGCAAAGTTGTTATTGTATCAGGCCAATTGTTACCTGAATGGGAAACAAAAGTCCAAATAACAAGTATTATGAAAAATAAAACGGCTGCGCCTGCAAAAACATCCACTCTTTCTGCTGTTTTTGTAAAACTTAATCCAGCATCCCTAGAAAAATACTTTGGGTATTTATATTTGATATCTGAAATTTCATTTTCAGTATTATCATAGTTAAGAATATCTTCCAAAGCAACTGTCCATGCAGTTTCTGGCTGTTCTGTAAGAGGTTTAGTAAGATGCGTTTCCCGAATCAGCCTATTGGCATTAAGCGCATTTGCAATTTCATTTTCTTTAAGCGCTTGCTGGATCAATCCTTCCAGTCGTTTTTCCGTTTTGTATGGCATATTAAATTTGTATGAAATTAGTTATGCGAGGCCCTGCAATAAAAGTAATGATAGTTAAATTTTTTTAATAATGTATTGACTGGGTTTTATTAATCATTTCTTTTTGGTACAGTATAAAAATTCAAGAGTGGCAAATCAACACAAATAGAAATGCTTATTCTTGAATAATTTTGCTGATAAGTATTAGTTTTTTGGTTTACCTGACGCAATAAGGGTCCAACCTGGTAACCCATATTTATAGATAGCGGAGTTTTTGGAATACCAATTGAAAAAAATGCACCCGGAGAAATTATATCTTTTAATTCAATTTTTGGAACTGTTTGGGTACTATCATTTGCAAAACGGAAAGCTGTAATTGCACCGATATCTACAATTGAGCCAAATGCAGTGAGGGACCATCCTTTAATATTTGTACTGACGCTGATACCGATTGGTGCTGTTACACCATAATTATTAAAGATTTGATAATTTTTATCCATGCAAAAAGGCCTGTCAACTCCTTTTATTTGTTCCCATCCCATAAACATTCCGCAATACGCGTTTAAGGCTACGCTAAAAGGGGTTTGTCGTTTTATAC
>DATMPR010000237.1:0-6589 GCA_035567575.1 Bacteroidia bacterium | reverse complement strand
TTCTCGCAGTAATTTCCCCGAGCTTAATTAATTTCGCTTCATCATCAATAATGATAAGATCGGCTCCCGGAATGGTTCTTGCAATTTTTTGTAATTCAATAAGCCTTTTTTTCTCAATGATTTCACGTTTTACAATATTTCTATTTGAAACACGCGAATCAATTGTTTTAGCTAAGTGATCGCAAACATGAGGTTCTGCCGTTTTTTTTATTTCCTCAGTAATTTTATTAAAAAACCTGAAAGTAGTTATCAGTTTTGTGTCGTTTTTTATTTCTACGGTTTCAGTTATAACTTCCAATCCTAACTCGTGCGCACGTAAAACTATATTTTCGGCAGCGGCGCCAAGTCCGGTTATCATGGTTGTTCTTTCGCAATCCAAAAGATCAGGCCTGAAAATATCATCAAAAAATAAATACAGGTTTTTATCATGATACATAAACTTCCACGATTGACAATTAGCGCCCGATGGTGCTTTGGCACCGGCTTCAGCTAATTGGGTGACAACATCTTTTTTTAATTCGATCTGGTCCGGTAAAGTTTTTTTATTGGCAGATAAAATAATGTCAAGCATTTCTTTATCGGTTAACGAAGCGTTTATGTTTAAAGGCTGTTCAACATAATTTTTTTGCGACCTGTCTTTGATCAGTTCTTCAAGGTCAACAAAGTAACGCCCCGAATCTTTTAATTCGTTCAATAAAATTCTCCTGCAAACATCAGTACAAATACCTCCGCCTAAAACCACACCGGATGCTAATTGCGGCCATGTTGTAATGGTTTCCTGTATCTCAAGCATAGATGCTTTTAAACGTGGTGTAGAAGTTTCAACGCCAAGCATCGGTAATAAATAAGGTACTTTTTCTTCGTTGGTCTTGGCTTGTTTAACAAGACTTAGATCAAGATGATCAATTAAACCATGAAGAAGCGATTGTTTTGGGTCAAGATCATAACGTTCAATATCGGTTGTGCCTTTGTCGCTCGAGTTCATTACAATTGGAATACCTAATGATTTTGCTTTTTCGCGGGCAAATATTTTGGTGTACAAACCATCGCATACTTCAATGCAAACGTCCAGTTTTCCATCCTTATTAAAAAAATCATCCACATTCTCTTCTGTTAATCCATCTGAATAAAAAGTGACTTTAAAAAAAGGATCTATTTCTGCAATTTCCCTTGCCACTACAATTGTTTTTTGAATGCCAAGGTTTTGAACACCTGCACGGATGCGGTTTAAATTACTTAATTCGAGAATATCAAAATCGGCAATTCTTAATTCACCGCAGATCCGTTCCATAGCTATGGTGAGAGCAATCGACTGGCCAACGGATAAACCTATAACGCCGATCTTCTTTTTTGCCAAAATCGCTTTTTCGGCAGGTGTTATTTTATATTGGTTACGGTTAGTACGCACGGTAACAAATTCTTCTTCATCTAAAATGTGAACTAATTTATTTAACCATGAATAATATACCCAAACACCATATTCTTCAACAGGCGTTTTCCCTATGTGTTGAATGGCGGCTTCGGTTAGCTGGGATTTAGTAAAAACAGTTTTTGGATTTTTGGATTTTACTAATTCTTCAACCTGTCCAAGAATTTCGTCAAGAACAACGATGGTGTTATTTTTATCTAACAGATCCTTAAGCTGATCTTTATTTTCCATATTACTAAGCCGGAAATAAAGCGGCGCGGATGCGGCCAGGTTCTCTTTGCTTTTAGAAGCTAATTGTGATAGAATGGAGTTCATAATTTTTATCCTGAAATAAAATTGGTACTGCAAGTTACTAAGAAATATTTCAAAATAATTAGGTAATTTAACTCAAAGTTGTTATTTTAGAAGAAGAGAATTACACGTGTAAGAAAAGATCAGTTTTTGTAAAACTCTGGTATTGATCAAAATGAACAAGGAAGAAATTTGTATTTTATACGTTGATGATGAGGTAAATAATCTGATAGCATTTAAAGCTAATTTCAGGCTGGATTATAAAATTCTGACAGCAGAAACCTCGGAGGAGGGGATGAAAATTTTAAGGGAGAATAAAATTCAGATAATCATCACAGATCAAAGAATGCCCGGACAAACCGGTGTTGAGTTTTTAGAGAGAGCCATAAAGGAATTTCCTGACCCGATCCGAATTTTATTGACCGGGTATTCCGATATTAATGTGGTGATCGATGCTATAAATAAAGGACAAATATTCCGTTATCTTATGAAACCATTTAATGATATGGAGCTAAAAATGATACTTGAAAATGCTGCAGAGGTTTATAATTTACGGGAGGAAAACAAAGAATTGTTGAAAAAACTGGTTATAGCTAACGAGCAATTAGAGTTTATGTTAAGGCAGAAATTAATTTCCTGAACGGATCGAATTTTATTGTTTTTCAACGCATAATACTTCCATCTTAACATAAGTAAATTCAATAAAGCATTTTTTTTGATTTACTTTTCGATCATTGATCCAATTAAACCCTCTCTGATATTGGAAAAATATTTCTCGTCTAAATTAAAAGTTTCTTTTTGTGGATCATACAAAATAACTGCAACAGGAAAATCGATAAGATCAGCATCAAAATTCTTAGCTTCAGTATAACTTATAGGCGCTCCGATCTCGAAAAATAAGTTGTAGTGACATAAACTATATCTGTTTCCCATTGGGATCCATGTATTAATACTTACTATTTTCGCGATACTTTCTTCATTTTTGATCTTTACAGCATACCATGTATTTTCTTTTAATAAAAATTTAAAAGATTTACCGGCTTTAATTACAACAGATTCAATTTCTGTATTCTGAAGAATGAGGCTTACTGTATAGGCATTTGATGTTTTCATATTACCCTTTTCCAGTTTGCAATTTAACTCAAGAGAATTGGTCGCATTGGATGGCAATTCCAGGATCTTTTCAGAAGATTGTGAATAAACAGAATGTTCAATTAGCATTAATAGAATCACTAATACTGTTTTGGCTGATTTAATTTTTTTCATTTTTTTAAGTTTTAATTGTTAAGGCTTAAGTTTACTGGTACTATTATAATTTTAAATTGTTTCTTGCAGATCTATTTCATTTTCAAAATTCCGAGTTTTATCGATCAGGAATATTGTTGTTGTTGTTGTTTGGTGTTTTTGAGTCTTTGATTATTTTCATGTTGTAAAGGTTTAGAAAAAATTCGCGTTTAAGAATTCGTTTTCATTAAAAAACCCACACATGTAAGTTTTTTACACTTTTAGTAGATCAAATTTTTTTGATTCAGGCAGCCAAACTGAATAAAGCATTCCTTTTTTGAATGGCATGCATGTTTCGTTTATCCATTTTATAGCCTCTTTTGTAAGGAAGAATATCCTTAACCATTCCTTTACATAATACTACCTCAATAAAAAAGGTATTCAAATAATAAACGTTAATGATATTTCCATTATCACTGTAATTTTCTAAGTAAAGGGCTTCGTTGTTTATTAACGATTCCTTTTCTTCTATTCTTAGTTTCGCGTAATTATAGATTGTCATGATTTTATTTTTTTATCGTTATATTTCCTTTAATTCTGTATCAAAGTAACGGCAGTTCTTAAATGTTTTAAACTTGAATAAACAGGGTACATTACTTATGTAAGATTTTTGAAGAAATTGTATAAATTAGGAAGGGATAAAATCCTTTTTTTTGTACCTTAGATGAAAGAACTAAGGCTATGTATAAAATACTATTTCTGGAGGATAATAATTATGACGTTGAATTAATACAACGCGAACTTAAAACTTCAGGTATTAAGTATTTGCAATACCATGTTTTCGACAAAAAAGGTTTTTTAACAGGGCTATCGGATTTTAAACCCGATATTGTTCTTGCCGATTATTCACTTCCCTCATTTAATGGCATGGAAGCTTTTTCATTATTAAAACAAAATAAACTTCGTCCGGCTTTTATTATTGTAACAGGTGCTCTAAGCGAACAAATGGCTTTTGATTGTCTTGTCGCCGGGATCGATGATTTTGTTTTAAAGTCAAATTATAAACGATTGCCCACTTCGGTAATTAAAGCACTCGAAAAACGCAAGGCCGAAGTTCAGCGCGATAAAATGGCAATGGATATTATAAAACGAAATGAAGAACTTGAACAATTTGCCTATATAATTTCGCATAACCTGAGAGGTTCGGTTGCCAGTTTACAAGGCCTTTTTAATATTTGGGATCCTGAAGAAAGAGCCAAACACGAACAAAAATATATTTATGAAGGCATAAAAGCTTCCATCCAAAAAATGGATGAGGTAATTAAAGACATTAACTTCATACTTAAAGTAAAAAACGCGGTGAACGAAAATAAAGAAACTGTAAAATTAATGAATATGGTTAAAGACATTAAATTGGGTATATACACCTCAATATTAGCCGAAAAGGTAAAAATAAAATGTGATTTTGATCAGGCAGAAAGCGTATTCTCAATTAAAAGCTATATGCATAGCATATTTTATAATTTAATAAGCAACAGCATAAAATACAGAAAAGCAGATGAGCCCCCTTTGATTCACATTTCGAGCCGGCTTACAGATGCGAACATTGAAATTATTTTTAAAGATAATGGCATTGGCATTGATCTGAATAAACACAAGGATAAGATATTTGGCCTTTACAAACGATTTAACAACGAGAAAGAAGGAAAAGGAATGGGATTATTTTTAGTAAAAACGCAGGTAGAATCGATGGGTGGTGCCATTGAAGTAAAAAGTAATTTAGGCGAAGGCACCAGTTTCATAATTAAGTTACCTGTTGCAGACCTGGACAATTAAATGGTTTGTAATAATTCATTTGTGAGCGGTTTGTTCATGAATATAATGTTCTTCGAAATGCCAAGTGCCTTTTCTCTATCATTTGGATAAATGGAAGAGGTTAAAATAACAAGTTTACAATCTTTTACTTTATCGCCGCGAACACTTTTCAGGTTATCTATAAACTGAAATCCATCCATCATTGGCATGTTAATATCAATGAAAATGGCTTCCGGATATATTTTATCCGAAACCGGACCTGATGTTGCGAGGTTATTTAAAAATTCCAAAGCACTTTTTCCGCTTGAGTTAACGTAAATTCTTTCGGCAAAATGATTTGCTTCAATTATCTTTTCGTTAATGAAATTATCCAGCTCGTTATCATCAAGCAGCATTACCTGCTTAAATCTGTATTTGGGCTCTTTACGTTTCATATCTTCTATTTTAAGTGAATCTTTTTCAGTTCCGGCAATAAATATTGTATAACTGCACGGGGTCCGGTATTGCGTGCCATAAATAAAGTAAACGCGTCTTTTGTTTTAGATTTATTTTTGTCTTTAGAATCTGAGCTTATTTCAAGCGTAAACAATTTTATCAGATCTAAAACATTTTCGTATTCGCTGAGTTCTTCCGATTTAATTTTGCGGTATAAACTTTTTAATAAGTTTTCGGCCACATCAAAATCCTTAAGCCGTATGTAATAAAAGCTCAGAGTTAATTTTATTTCAATGTTTATATGGAAAAAATCTTTGAAGCTGTATAAGTTCACCAATTCATTTAAAAGTGTTATCGCTTCTTTTGTTTTACCGGTGTAATAGCAAATCACCGACTTATAAATACCGAGCACCACTTTAGAATGCGTATCATCCGGATCGATAAGAATGGCCATCTCAGGATCTTTGAGCAGTTCTTCCAATTCATTTCCTTCCAAAAGAAATTGCATTTTCGAAATCAGAAAATCAGGGCTTAAGCAAATGTTGCTGTATAATAAAAGATTTCCAAGCTGTGAATTTACCTTTTGATAATAGGGCAGGGCTTTTGCCGGATTTTTTTTCCTGTAATATTCAAAAAATAAATAATCAAGCGCTATTTCCCATTGTTTCTGGCCGGAAGAATCGGGTAATTCACTTATTTTTTTATTCGTATCGTTCAGGCTTTTTTCAATATCAAAATTCTTAATAACATTATCTCCGCAAAAAATATAAAGTTCAATTTCTATGATGTTTTTAATTAGTTCAATTTGCCTCGATGGATTTAAAGCCAGATGGTTCAGGATCTCAAGCCGTAAAAACTGAAGCTTATCGAGAAATTGGGTGGATTTTGAAAAATCGTATTGAGCCAGTATCTGATTAAAATTGCCGAGTACATCTTCCGATTTCTCGAGAGAAAGCCAAAAAGCAATATGTTTATTGAAAAGCTGTGAATAATGGAAATAGCGTTCTGATTTTAAGTGTATTTTTTTCAGGGCGCTGTAAACTACGAGTAACTCGCTGTGCATATCAAATTTTAATAATTCGTCTTCCAGTTTTTCTAAAAAAGCAACTGCAATTTCGCGCGGCTGGTGATAACATACATCGTGAATTTGCTGAAGGTTATTTAAAATATCTTTTTTCACATCCATATCTTCAGAAATATGATCTTTAACTTTATCATACAGCCGCGATTTTAAAACGTAAAAAGAATTGGAACTCAGGTTTAAATGTTTTATGATCTGATCATCATCAATATTTCCCTTCCGGTAGGACTGTGCCAGATATAAAAAATTATCAGCCTTGTTTTTTACAAGTTGTTTTTCAAACCCTGCAAAAACATCGCCCTCTAATTGACCAA
>DATMPR010000236.1:0-5602 GCA_035567575.1 Bacteroidia bacterium | reverse complement strand
ATGAACGCAAACTCTCCAATATCGTGACCGCAAACTATAGTAGCATTAGCACCAATTGAAGCTCCTTTTCCTACGTGTGTTTTTGCGTATTCTGATTTTCGGTTTACTGCGCTTCTTGGATTAATTACATTGGTAAAAACCATCGATGGTCCTAAAAAAACATCGTCATCACAAATAACACCTGTATAGATGGAAACGTTATTTTGAACTTTTACGTTTTTGCCTAAAATTACTTCAGGTGATACAACCACATTCTGACCAATATTGCAGCCTTCACCTAAAATACAATTAGGCATAATATGAGAGAAGTGCCAGACTTTGACACCTTTTCCTATTTTACAACCTTCGTCGATAATAGCTGTTGGATGGGCAAAATATTCTTTTCCTGTGTTCATAAAAAACGAACAGCAAACATAAGAAAACCTTTAAAAACCAGCAAATTATACGAGAGAAAAGCTAGAAATAAATTCTCAGATTAACCTTACCGGGGCCTATTGCGATTTCAGTGTTTTCGAGAATTTTATTTAGATATTTTTTACGGTTTTTTGCATGTAAGGCGGTCATACTTACATCCAACAGAAAAAGAGCGCCTCCCTGAAGGATAAATGAATTGCCGAAACCTAAAAACATGGCTTTTTTATTGTTATCTGTTTGGTTTTTAGCCACTTCTTTAACGGTGATACCACCTGCCACATATACTATATCTAAACCTGCATTTATAAGAAATACTTTTTCTTTTTTTATCTGATCCTCAAGCACATTAAATTTAGATTTATACAGAGGTTTTTTGCTTAAAAGACTCGGAATTGCGATGGCTAAATTCACTGCTCCCCACGCGCAATTCATGCCATAAAAATATTTTTCTTCGGGCGATTTTGTAATGAAATAAGCACTGCCGCTAATAATATTAGCTGATGCCCAAGTGGTTAGAACTATCATTCCTTTATTCTTTAAATCTTGCTTTTTCTGAACGAAATCATCAAGCGAAATTGCGTCCTGCGCATGCAAACTTACCAGTAGTAAAGAAAATACTACCACTTTTAAAATGTTAGATGTTTTTACATTCATTTATATCCATTTATTTTTATATTTACAGAAATTTAATCAAATTTGTTAAAGTATACTAAATAATTTATTTTACGCTAAAAGATATGATTTCAAGATTTACAAAACAGTTAAAAGGCACCATAATATTAGGAGCTTTATTAGTGGGAAGCGACGCGTTCGCACAATTGGGGTTAACGTGGTCGGAAATGGGCCCAAATGATATAGCCGGCAGATGTCGCTCCATTATTGTGGATAAAACAGATCCTTCCGGTAACAAGCTTTTTGCTGCCGGAGTTAGTGGTGGTGTTTTTAAATCTGCTGATGCCGGTGCCACATGGGCGCCAGTTAATGATCAGTCTCCTTCACTTATTGTAAGTTGTATGGCGCAAGATTTTTCCAGTGGTAAAGTATATTTTGGAACAGGTGAAACTTTTGGACATGGCGGAGATGGAGCAGGATCTTCCGGTTTTATTGGTACAGGTTTATATAGCATCACAAGTCCATCAACAATTACTCAGGTAAAAGACTCTTCTGTTTTTGGTAATATAAACGAAGTTGCAGTTAGTTCGGCCGGTTACATTTACGTGGCCGGAGAAAAAGGTTTTTTTATTTCAACTGATGGCGGAACAACTTTTCCTAAAGAAGCTATTTCAGCAACCGGAACTTTAGCGGCGATGGATGTGAAAGTTGCAACTAACGGAGATATATATTATTCAGCCGGAGCCAAAACATCTTCAACTTCCGCTGTTTATTATTGTCCGTTTGGTTCAACAACTTTTACTGCTATCACGCCAACTGTAATTGCAAACAGAGGCCGTATAGAAATTGCGCCTTCTCCTGTTGACCCTAATTATGTTTATTTATTAATTGCAAAACAAAAAACCGTAGGTACCACTACAATTAATACAGCAAGCGGCGGTTTATCTGCAGTTTTAGTTTCGGATACAAAAGGAAGTACTTGGAGTATAATTACAATTGGCACAACGCAATTTGATCCATTAACCAATCCTTTTTTAATGAAAGGAGTTGGAGATTATGCGAACACTATTGTTGGTGATCCTTATAAAAAGGATGCTTGCTATCTTGGAAGCGATGTGTTTTATTCCTGGACCCAACTTGCAAGTAATCCGCTTGGTCAAGGTACCTGGTCGCAAATAGGAACGAATTTTCAAATACCATTTGCAATTTTCATTCACTCAAACGTTCACGCTGTAACTTTTAACGGCGGTAACGGCTCGATGTACATTGCAACTGATGGTGGTATTTTTAAATCTGTTTCCAATAATATTGGATTTCTAGCTTATAACAAAGGTTTAAATATTTCTCAATTTAATTCTGTTACTTTCTCGAGTTTTCCACGTGCAACACAAACTACTAATACATTAGCACCTTACGCCGGTGTTGCCGGTGGTTCAATTGGTAATAGTCTTAATTACATGTCGGGAGGTTTTTTAAACGGACCGGAAACATCAAGTAGTTTTGGTACCACTGATGCTTTCCAATCTGATTTCTCCACCATTATTCCTAGTGCTTTATTTTATGCTGGTGCTTCAGGAACCATTTTCCGTAGTAATGATATAAATCTCTCTGCTCCTCCATCCTCTTTTTATGATAATTCATATAAAGGGGCTACCTCGGGCTCACCGGGTTCTTCTTCATTTGCAAATGAAAATACTCCAATGCGTTTATGGGAAGGAAATACTACAGCTATATTTTATAACAGAATCGATTCATCAACCACTCCTAACTCTAATAAAACTAAAACTGTTTTTACAACTGTTAATCTTAGAGCACAGCAAGCAAGTAAATATGATACAATACTGATCAGAGCAAAAGACCTTAAATATTCTATGCCTACGCAGAAAATTACAATTATACCGGTTTATTCCGGCACACCTAGTATTCTCACTTCACTTAATGTTTTTGGAAATACACCGGGAGCATCAAGCAACACCGTTTTCACTACTGCTTCATTAACTGACAGTGTAAGATATACTTTTAGTACACCGCCTAACGATTCGTCGCTAATTACTGTTACATTTAAATTCAGATATAATGCAGGTGATACTATTAAATTAAAAAATACGGATGTAAGCGGTATGCAATATACAGCAAGTATCACTTTAACCACTGCGTTGGCTGCTTCAATTACACCTCAGCCTATTATTTATGTTCCATTAAGAAAATCAGCACGTTTAGCAACAGGTACCAGTGCCTCAGGCAGCGGTAATTCAGGTAACAGCCCGTCTATTTATGTGGTTAAACGTCCTCTCAATTTCGGTATCAATCCGGATTGGGTAAAAATTGCAGGTAATTATTCGCGTGTTGATAGCGCAGGCGGTACGCCCTATCTCTCTACCGGTACCGTAGTTCCTAATGCGTTTTCAATGACACCAATTCTTGGAACTACTGTTACACGATTAGAATGGGCACCTGATGGTAATTGCATCTATTTCTCAACTAAATTAAACGATACTACTTTTTATTTTTACAGAACTTCCCATTTACAATTTGTTGGTGATTCGGCTGCAGAAGATTATAGCGGAGCCTTTTCCTTGGATTTGGACTCAACTTACAGAACTTCTCCGACTACATTTGGATTAGCCCGCAGAAAGAGCGTTAAACAAAGAACCACACCGTTGGGCCAATTTAAATACCCTATAACCGGTATTGCTATTACAGCCGATAATATGAATGTTATGCTTACAATGGGCGGATATAAAAATTTATCAGGTAATGTATATTACAGCAACTCAGATGTTAGAACTATGAATTTAAATAATACTGATGCTTCAAATTTTACAGCTAAAAACGGAACAGGATTACCATTCTCTCCGGCTTATACAGGTATTTTTGAGATGAACGATAACAAACGTGCAATTATTGGAACCGAAACCGGAATTTACAGCACAGCAGATATTACGCAACCTGGTCCGGCTTGGGTAAAAGAAGGTGTTGGAAGTTTACCTAATGTTCCAGTGTTCCAGATCAGACAACAAACTTTACCTTCCTGGCAATGTTATAATTCAGGTATGATTTACGCCGGTACTCATGGCCGTGGAATTTGGAGTACAGGTAAGTATTTTACTCCTTATGCTATTGGAATTGATGAACACTCAGCAATTAATTCTACTTCTAATATCAGATTATATCCTAATCCGGCTAACGATGCTGCGAACTTATGGTTTAGAGCAGCGGGTGAAGCTAAATACAACATAACTGTTTATGATGTGAATGGCAGGATCTTGATCCATAGCACTACAGGAAAATTAATGGAAGGTGAACAACTCTTAACTTTAAATACTTCTGAATTAAATGCGGGTATTTATTTTGTTACTGTTAACGGTTCAAACAACTTTAACGCAAATACTAAATTAGTGATCACACACTAGCCTTCGACAAGCTCAGGCAACAAATTACTATTAACCCCCCTGAAGTCTTCGTACCTCAGGGGGGTTTTTGTTGAAATTAAATTTGTACATTTATTATAGGCTATTTCATATGTTGTTAAGCAACTAGTCAATGTCTATTTAATAATGACCCATAATTTACTTTTATTAGTTTTTATTTTCATTTTTGCTTCGTGTTCAACAACAGTTAATGAAAAAGACGTTGCATTTTCGGAAAAGCAACTTCAATTCATTAATCCTTACAAGACTAATGATACATTGTTTTTTGAATTTGAAAATAAATCCCTTGGAGATGATACCGTTATTATTCAGTCCTTTAAGAAAGAACAAAATTTTACTCGGGGCTTTATGGGACCACCTATAAATAATTACCTTGATGTTCAAATAAAACATTTACCAATTGACAAATGGCAAGGAACAAAAACTGGTTTACCAATGACCATTGAATATCAAAGATTTATTTCCTTATCAAAAATTCCAGAACAAGGTGATAGCACCGTTTGTATTTGTTTCAAGAATTTTACATGCTCCTTCATTCCTGATACAATTAAGTCTATGAAGCAATTATCCTTTGGTGGCAAAACATATTCATGTTACGCTTTACATCATGAATTTCCTGAAAGAATCAAGGATAACAGTTATATTGAAACATTATTCTGGAACAAAAAATTAGGACTTATTGCTTATAGAACTAAAGGTGGCGGTACCTGGATAAAAAAGACTGGGCACTAATAACACATTTAAGTAATGCCCAAGTTGTAGCTGTCCCGATAACTATTATCGGAACTGAATTAAACTCTTGATGAATTTTTTACTCCTAAAATGCTTTATTAATTCCAATCATCCAGCGGAACTGAAAATAATTATTTTCAGCATAAGGCAGGCGGTTAATAAATAACGGCATATCTAAACGGATAGTTAATGGTGCAATATTGACTAATCGTCCCCAACGTACAATGCTTAACGTTGTACCAACACCGGCATCGCACATTAAATCGCTCATCTTATTAGGTTCATAAGTAAAATTCGTGTTTATTACTCCTGCATCGCCAAATAAATATGGGTTCATTTTAATTGCATTTTTCAAAAATTTAAAATTCATGAATTTAAATAATTCACCAAATTCGATCTCAGTATTAAATGCT
>DATMPR010000235.1:0-4218 GCA_035567575.1 Bacteroidia bacterium | reverse complement strand
ATATAAAATGTAAATGTGCTAGCAAATGCGTTGGCTATTTTACAACAAAAATTACATCCGCAAGCGAAGAGTATTTATTAGTAGAATTTTTCGGGAAGTTATATTTAACTTCTAATTTCTTTGCGCTGTCGGGATTGTATTTAAACTTGTCGAGATAAGAAAAAATTGTAGGTTTTAATAATTCTAAATCTCTTTTCAGTTTCCAAGAGTTAGCAAAATCAGCTGTGTTAACCAATACTAAGAACATTCTATTTTCAGAACCAAAACGAGGGGCGCTTTGGTTTTCGTAAAGCCATTTTGATAAAATTTCTGGATTTTCTTGTGCTTCTTTCAGAATTTCCAATTTTTCATCTTTTAATTTTTTAAGTACTTCATTTGAAAATTTATCTTTCTTGTTTATCAATTTCTCGGTAATCTCATAATATATGTCACTGGGTTTGGCCTTCTTATCAAAGTGAATGTTTCCTTCCTTTGCTTTCCCTTTTAAATAAGTCAGTTCTACAGGGTAACCTTTTTCTGCTCTTTTTTCTTTTATATATTCTGAAGGGAGATAAGTTACTTTCAAGTCAAATGGAATGTCGTTTATGAAAAAATCAACGCTTTTAATTTGACCAACAGCCGGAAGAACTGATTTGTGAGACTTGAAGATGTGCTCAATCAAAATGCTTGACCAGTGGTTATACCAACTATTTAAAACATAAGCCTGAACTAGAGGATGAATTTCCTTTTCAAATTTTGAAAGTAATTGATCGTATGATTTATACACTTTTACATATCGACTTACCAACAGTTTGTTCAAATCATTTTGATAGTCTCCCCATTCAAAATGTTTAAGTTTGAATAGTTCAGAAACTAATTGCTCTGTATCAAGTACTTCAAGTTGTTTTTTGGATTTCTCGTGGATATACTTATTCAAAAGTTTGTGAGAATTCTTGGGGTCTTTGCTTAGCAGATTAAAAAGTTCTAAAAACTGTTTACCCGATGCCGTTTCTTTAAGTTGCAATTTATTTTGCTCAATAAATTCAGCGATTAATTCTTTACGAATGATGGATTTTGTTTTAAGCCACAAAAGCCCGGTTGCATTCGTGCTAAATTCCTCAAGTTTTTCGCTTTCGTGTAATTTTTTCCAGTAATTAAAATCCTTCATTAACTTTTTGTTTTTCTTTATGTACGGATATAAAATGTTTTTTCTTTGGTTTGCAAACGAATAGAATTTCCTGACTCCCTGCTACACTTCCTTTTCCACCCCTTCCGTTATGATATGTTTTTGCTTCAACCTTAACAGCTCTATATTTTGAAATTAGTTTTTCAAATTCTTCAATTCCTGGATAGCTTCGATTGTTGTAACTGATTAGCCAATTTGGTATTTCTTCTGAAAGCTCAAAAAGTTTCTCAAATGAGTTTATAACGTCTCGTTTTTTATCAAAGCCGCTCACTCGTTGTGGTTCATATCGTTTTATGCCGTTTATAAATTCTTTGTCTTTCCAGTATTCTGTGTATGTTTCAAGTAAGTGGTAAAATCCTTGATAATCTGCGTGACTGTCGCAATATGGCGGATCGAAATATGCCAAGTCAACATTCCCAACTGTCGGCAACAGCTCTAAAATATTTTTGTGAAAACTTTGGTTGTCTTGCTTGTTGTCGAAAACTGCATTGTTGTATTTTGGAAGTATTTCTTCAAAAATTTCTTTAATCGGTCTTACTAAGCTTCGATTACGCTTAATTCTTTCAGGGTCGCTTGCATAAACTAACGCTTGAGTATGAGCAAAATGCCCCATAGTAATTTTCCTTGTCATACTGCGGTTAATAACCGCAAATGCTATTGCTTGTTTAACGGGATTATTTAGCAACTGAATGTTAGCTCTAAAGTTATCTAAAAACTCTGCTTCTTCTTTTTCAAAAAACACATTTGTGAATGTGTTCTCCATTAATTCAAAATCTTTTTTGTTAGACGCTGGTCTAAAAAGTAATTTCAAATCTTCGTCAGTTAGCTTTATGTCTTTGTTTTCAATTAGAGCTAATCCGATTTGATTATTGAAGTTTAGAAAATCATTTGTTATTGTTTTAAATCCCATTTGTTTAAATAGGAAAGCAACTGATTGAGAACCCGCAAACGCATCAATAGCAGTTTTAACATTGTCAGGTACAAATTTCTTTATCCAAGCTAAATGGGTGTGTTTTGCACCCAAATACTGAGGCTCAGGAAATTGATAATTGAAATTTGTATATTCTTCAAAAAGCATTTTTATATCGTCTATTTTTCAAGTTACCAATTTACGTTTTTCGGGCCATTTTCTACTGAACTCTTTAATTTATTTACTAACTACTTTATCATCCTTCTGCTTAACCACTTTTATCCACTGACCTTTTGTCCGCGCGTAAACACTTTTGTCGTACATGGCTTCTACATTTATAGCTGGCAAATAATATTTACCGGCATAACTTGCGTTGAGCAATAAATTAAAAGTTTTGGTTTCGTTGGTGTACAGATCAAAATAAGTATTTACTCTGTCATCACGGATATCCTGATAAGTATAACCTGAATTTTTCAAAGTAGCTTCGTTATCATCCATTTTTGCATTGTGAATTTCCCAGCCTGATGGAATATAATCTACTAAAGCAAGATTTTTTAATTCACCCATCAAACCTAAATTTTTCACTGTTACGCTTAACATAAAGTTGGTGCCTTGCTGTAATTCAGTTGGATCAATTACATTTCCGCCCATATCTTTATACATAACTGAAGCCATAATGTTTTCATTTCCTTCTTTCTCTTCTCCAATTGGTGGTTTACCACGGTTAACCAAACGAGCGTACAACATTCCTTTTCCATTATTCACAATGCTGTAATTAATTGTTGTTACATTTTTAAAACTAATTGGCACTTGCGTTATGGCAGAGTTTCCTTTTATCACAACTTCTTTACCATTCACTTTTACATTCGCCTGCATGGCTGATGCACCGCCGAATTTTTTAATGAATTCAGCAATGGAAACCAAACCAAATGCAGTTGTTTGTGTGCTTAACCAATTATTAGAAGATAAATAATCAGAAACTTTTTTCAATTGCGTAAAGGCTTGTTGTTTTTTATTCATCAAACATAATGTCTGCAAAATAATTGCCATATCCCTATCCGAAGAACCATAAGTATAATAGTTAACCGAATAATACGGAATAGTTAACGAAGCTTTGCTAATTAATTTTTCTGCTTCATCCACTTGTCCGACTTGCGCATAAGAAGCAGCCAATAACCAGCGTGCCTGGTCCGACAAACTATAAAACTCACGTAAACGATTCATGGCGCTCATGGCAGGCTGATTTGCTAAAGCGAGAACATATAAGCGGTAAGCTTGCATCACATCGTTATTGAAATATTTATTTTTCGCGAACTCATAACTCATGGCTGAGGTTTTTTCGTAGTTCAATAAATTTTTCTTCACGCTTGAAGGAACTGAATATCCTTTTTTCTCAGCCAAAATTAAAAATTGCGCGGCATAAGATGAGCCCCAATCATTTGCTTCATTCATTCCTTGCCAATACGCCATTGCTCCGCTGCCGATCTGGAATTTGCGGATCTCATTTATGCCTCCTTTAATATTATTTTCAATTTCAGTTTTTCTTTCCGGACTTAGATCCATGATATCCGTTAAATATAATTGCGCAAAAACCTGCGATGTAGTTTGCTCAATGCAACCGTGCGGATATGAAATTAAATAATGTAAGCGGTCATCCAAGTTAACCGGAGGAATGGTTGACAATTCCAACACACCTGTATTTGTTCCTGCCAAACCAAGCGGATTTACATTTCCTGCTTCCGTTTTTCCTGCATCGATCCAAAAATCTTTGCTTGTACTTTGGTATGGATTTGGATTTCGCACATCTAATTCTATTTCGTAAACAGAAGTATGACCGCCGCCATTAGCCGTAATCTTTACTTTAGCGATTCCTGTTTGGTTTTTTACTTTCAGATCAAACACTACCATTTTCTCATCATCTTTTCCAACACTAACGGTCTTCGAATTCCCACTAACGGTTTGCAATAATCCATTCACCTCCACTTTTACATTTGTTGAACCAATATTTTTATCGCCGCCAAAAACAGAAACAGGTAATTTCACTTCTTCAGTCACACTCAACACACGCGGTAAAGTTCCCAATACCATTAACGGCGCTTTTACAGGAGTCGTTTTTTCAGTATGACCGTAAGCTCCCTTGTAA
>DATMPR010000234.1:0-8607 GCA_035567575.1 Bacteroidia bacterium | reverse complement strand
AATTGATTGCACAGATGTATTTGGAAAAGCGCACGAACTTAAAGGGCATGTAACCCTGATTAAATAAATTACAAATAAAAGCCAGATTAATATTTTGCTTTTTATTAATTCAATTTGCTAACATTTTCCCTACTCTCTCTTTTCATTGGAGAAAAGTAAAAATTCATGCGGTTGGGTGTAGAAAGATCAACCTATTGGTTTTGAAATTTCAGTCCAATATATAGTACTATCATTAATAGGAATAAATCCATCGTGTTCGCTTATTTCAAAGCCATTTAATTCGATAACATAAAAAGCCACATAATTAATTCCACTTATGGAAATAAGTATTTCTTGTTTGTCTGGCGGAAGCTCATCTTTCAGAACCTTTTTTCAGATCATTAAACTAATATTTTAGGAACCGCAGGATAGAGCCACCTGCGGTTTTTTTATTTAAAGGCTATAATGGTTTTTGACTTTATTACAATTTTTTCAAAAACCTTACATAAGCAATCAATAAAGGTTTTGTTGATTTTAATCTACTTGTTGAGGAATTATCTTTGAATAAAAAATCAGAAACAATGAATAAATCAAATATATTAATCGTAGAAGATGATGCGATACACGCTTTTATAGCGGAAGCACAACTAAAAGAGTATTACAATACACATTGGGTAGACAACGGTCATGAAGCTCTCAAAGCTATTGAAAAGCAAAAGTATGAAGTGATCTTAATGGACATCAATTTAAATGATCCGGCAATGGATGGCATAAAGACCATGAGAACTATTCGTTTTAATAGAAAACATCGTCACACTAAAATCATTGCGCTTACAGCCGCCTCCGATGCCAGAGAATGGTTTATCAAACAAGGATTTGATGGGCATTATATGAAACCGATTACTGTTCAAGGTCTACTTGAAGAAATAAATAAAGAATATACGAGGACGAGTTTGATATACTAAACTGTTCATATGAAAACTTCATATATAAAAATATCTTTCGGCGAAGAGATAGATAATAGGACAAAAAAATTAAAAAGTTCTATGATACAAAACAACTAAACGAACTTATTATTTGGTTGCTCGTGCTTTATGCCCCCCTCTCGCTTTTTGTAATTTGATTTAAACATCGAGTTCCGTTTCATGTTATCGTAATAAGAATCAAGGAATTTATTTAAAAGCACTATTTCCCTGCTCTACTAAGTTTTTTTATAAGTAGTAAATCTACAATTAAAAAGCTAGTTGAATTATTCGGGTAACAAATTTACTTTTTTAACTTCTCTTTTATAAATACGTTTTTTGAAAAAATATCGTGAGTCCTGAAATATCTGACGGATGTAAATAGCACCTCCAACAGAATAGAACCACCCGTTTAAATTCAATCGACTTGTATTGTTTAATACATACCTATAGCCGCCCATTATATTAATGGCAAACCAATGTGTTGGTTTAAAATATATGTCTAAGGCGGTTCCCATTGGAAAAACTCCTCCTTTTCGTACTGGTAAAATTTGATCTGCAGTAACGTTTGTGCCCGTTACTTTATAAACTCCATATCCGGCTTCAATAGGTATTCCAATTTCCCACCAACGTGTTTCAATAAAAGAATATTCGTAAAAAACGGTCAGATATTGAAAAGTAAGATTCTGCTTTATCTGAGCTCCATCCCTTTGTCTTATACGCTGAGATGAGTTTTGAATGCTATAACCGCCGATACCAATATTATGCCTGTCAAATAAAGTAACTCCCCCTTTAACACCCCAAATATTAACGGGAGAATTTACAGTTCGTGATGTTCTTAAAAAAGAATTTCTTTGATCTATTGCAACTAAAGGGAAAACTTTTCTTGGGCGATAAATCCATGATGAATCCTTTTTTAATCGTTGGTAAAGCGAATCGAATTTAAATTGTTTCGACTGACCCAAAGAATATTGTATGATCAGAAATGAAAATATTGTAAAAAAACATTTTAACGTAGTCACCCTAAAAGTGATTTTTAAATTACACTTTATATTTAGATCCATATTAAAAGTGAAAGTTAAAAAAGGGGTTATAAAATATAATAAGAACACAATATTAAGCAGTTTAGTGCTTTAAACAGACACTACATTGTTATAATAAGTTAAAAACGAAAGCCATTCTAAAAACACTTTTCAAACGAACTATCTTTAACACACCTTGATATAAATGAGATAGACATTTTAACGCCGCTATTCGAGTAAAGTAATTTTTGTAATAGGGTGAATTTCCATCCATTCATGTTTGGTGTCAATTACTAAAGATCCGGTAACTGAAACATGCTGACCTATTCCCGGTATTACTATTTGATTGATATAGCCATTGCATGATTTAAAAGCACCCGGTTGAATGACTCTGTTAACGCAAATAGGTTCAATAATAATGCAGCTATCTAATTCAGAATAATTTTTTTTAGCAAGTATTATATTTTGCCCCGAATCAAGTTTAAGTTTGATATGAACGTCTCCGTCAAGTTCATTTTTTTTTGAGACAATTATTCCTTTTACGATTTTGCATTCCTCCTTTACAATTAAGCGTTTGCTCTTATAAATATTGTGCCATAGTGATGTATCACATGGTAAATTCGATTGGGCATTGCATGAAGGACAAACACCAATGAAACCAGTAAAAAATAAAAATAATTTTATCCGAAAATCCGATTTCAAAATAAATTGCACATCGTTAAAGTAATTTGAACTTTTCACAAGGGAGAGTTTTGTTTAAATTAGTTTTTCGGTTTCATGATTTTTTTCAGCTATCCGGGATATACTTCTTAATTTGTTTAATAACAGTACTTCTCTTCTCTACATTTTCATCAGAGAAAAATAAAAAGTCACGCGGTCGGGTATACAGGTATTAATCATTTTTCTAGTAAACGAACCGATTCGCATAAAATAAATTCATCGCAAAATCATTTTTTTTCCAATCTTTTTAAGATCTCAAGGATATTTTTATTTTGTTCAGCAAGAGATTTGTTTTGATCCTGAAGTACATCATTTTGTTCTTGAAGATGCAGTAAAATGGTTTCAATCTCAAGCTCGGCTTTTATGTTAATTTCAAAATCAGCTTCTGCCCTGGCCTCTGCATGTTTTGACTGAAGATTTTGGCCTATCATTAGTAATGGCATAAGAAAAATCTGAATCATATTTGAAAGGAATAACCATAATACAAATGCCATTCCAGGGTCAAATTGATATTTAACCGGAGCCAACATATTCCATCCGAGCCATAATACAGTCCAACTAAAGATCAGGATAAAAAATCCCATCGTCCCAATTTTGTCAGTTATTTTAACAGCGAGTTGGTCGAGTTTAGATAGACTTTCTTTTTGTTCAATGTTTACATTACGAATTGGGGCGCGTAATTTTTTTAATTCATTAATTGATTTTGGTTTTGAATTTGCCATATAACTTTTTAGTTTATATTTTTATATTGATAAGAAAAACAAAAAGTATTTTCAGCTTATTAAAAAGGTTAGGGTATTACCTTTGTATTAGTGGTTACAGCGTAAGCAGCAAAATAACCAAGCCCTTTATTACTTATATTATTAGTTGGATTTGCGGGCAGAGCAGCTAAAAACTGACTAATGCTGCTGTTTCCGACCGCCCCTTGGAGGGTATTATAAAAATCGTAGGTGCTCTTATCAATACATTGTAATAGTATTTTTACAGTATCAGTAGAAATCAATTTTGTCCTGAACGAAACAGATAGTTGCTTTCCATCAGTTAGTTTATCTGAAACGATCCTTGAATTATTTTGCCCCAAATTAGCTGTATCATTGGAAGTAATAAGAACCCGGTAATGATTTCCTACACCAACCGGATCAGTAAATTTACAAGTCACACGATACCCGGTAACAATACTATTCCTTATTGAAGGTTGAATTAAGAACGAATCGATTGGAAGCGGCAAGGCCATTGCTGAAATACCGGAATAAGTGTTCCCGTTGGCTACGATCTGTATAGTGTATTTTCGTCCGGGGGTTCCAATTAAAGATGCTGTTTTGTAAACTCCCTGTGTAGTTTCTGTAAGGGCTTCGCTATTTCCTGCATCATCGTAAATATTTACTTGCGCGCCCGTAATTACCGGAAACGTATTACTGCTATAATACGGAATCGTATAATTCAAATTTACTATATAAGGTCCGGGCATATTCGTAACATTCCCTTGCACAACAACTTGTTTGTCGGCGTTTTTCAAATCCAATGTGACAACTTTCTCACAAGCATAAAGAGAGAAAATTACCGCCGGAATTAATAAAATAAAATACCTTGATTTTCTCATGATCTAAAATTTAAAATTGTATGTTATTGAAGGAACCCATCTAAATAATGACAGTTGAACTGCCTGTGTTTTAGTTGGATCATTAGGGTCCGGTTGAAAGGAAATAGAATACGGATTCTGTCTTCCGTAAGCGTTGTAAACCGAAAAATTCCAATCAGATTCAAACTTTTCAGTTTTCCTTCCTTGCAAAGTAACGCCAATATCTAAACGGTGATAAGTCGGCATACGGTATCCGTTTCTTTCGGTATAATAATTTACTACCTGGTTACCAATTTGGTATTTTCCGCTTGGGAAAGTAGCAGCAAAACCTGTATGATAAACAAATGTAGCGGAAAAAGTAAGCTTAGGATTTAATTTATAAATACCAACAATTGATAAATTATTAATTATATCCTGTTTCGCCGGAAATTTGTTTCCGTAATTTAAACTATCAAACTGTCTCCATGTGCGGGATAAAGTATATGATACCCAGCCTGTGAGTTTTCCTGTTTTTTTCTTTATAAAAAACTCAACACCATAAGCCCAGCCTTTTCCAAAAACCAGTTGTGACTCAACAGTTTTATTAAATCTTAAATCAGCGCCGTTTACATAATCAATTTGGTTTTGCATAGTTTTATAAAAACCTTCAACTGAAGTTTCAATACTGTTATTTCTAAAGTTTCTGAAATAGCCGATCGCTTCCTGATCGCCAATTTGAGGTTTGACTATCTGACTACATGGAACCCAAATATCAACAGGAGTTGAAGTGGTGGCATTTGACAGTAAATGTAAATATTGATTTATATGATTATAAGAAGCCTTGATAGAACTTTTATCGTTTATAATAAACGTTGCCGACGCACGTGGTTCGTATCCTATATAGGTTTTTATTGGCTGGTTGTTTTTATATTTCGATGAATCTGCAATATTTCCATTTGCATCATAAGAATAAACTGTATTGGGGCCTACAGAAGTAAAAGTAGATAGACGAAAACCAACCGCTAACTTTAACCAGCTACATACTGTATAGTCATCAGAAATGTATACCGCGTTTTCAAGAGCGTGCTTTCTTTCTATTGTTCTGCCAAGACGGGTTGGTCCTATTGAAGAAGCTGTATTTACAGTGACTTCACCGGGTATGAAAGTATGGTACATACTTTGGAAACCAAATTTTACGACATGCCTGTTATTTACATAATAATTAAAATCCTCTTTTAATGAGAAATCCTGTATTCCTGTTGTTACTTTGAACTGGGCATCACCTGCCCCTAACACAATGTTTGATTGGTAATTTGTAAAAATAAGAGAAGAGTTTAGAAATAATTTTTCGCCAAAAATATGATTCCAGCGAAGAGTACCTGTTGCATTCCCCCAATTGATGCCAAAACCTCTATTGGAGGCTGCGCTATTATTAAACGTAAAATTATCTTTTCCGAAATATCCTGATAAAAAAACCCGGTCTTTACTGCTTAATTGATAATTTGCTTTTAGATTAAAATCATAAAAGTACAACGATGTATTTCGTAAATTCTTTGGTCCAAACGCTTTTAAAAACAGATCCGCATAAGTCCTTCTCCCCGAAATAATAAAAGATCCCTTCCCCTTGTTTATGGGAGCTTCAACAGTTAGTCGTGAAGCAATCAGTCCAAGGCCTCCGCTAACACTAAGTTTTTTAGAATTACCATCATTCATTTTTATGTCAAGCACTGAAGATATGCGGCCACCATACTCGGCAGGTATACCTCCCTTAAAAATGGTTACGTCCTTAATAGCATCCGAATTAAAAACAGAAAAGAAACCAAGTAAATGAGTGGGATTATATACGATAGCTTCATCAAGAAGGATAAGGTTTTGATCTGCACCGCCGCCACGCACATAAAATCCGGAAGTTCCGTCGCTAACATTGGTTATACCGGGTAAAAGCTGTATGGTTTTTAAAATATCTTTCTCGCCAAAAAAAACCGGTATAGATTTTATTTCCTTTACATTTAAAGTTTGAGCGCTCATTTGAGAGGAAACAATATTGTTGTTTGCTTTTTCTGATGAAACAACAATTTCTTTCAGGGTTGTAGATGTTTCGCCTAATTCAATATTGAACTTTAAATTATGATGCAGATCAATACTTGTATCAAGGGTTGTATAACCGATGTAAGTATAACTAAAAGTGTATTTACCTTCGGGAACTGAAACAGAATAAAACCCATAAGCATTCGATGCTGCACCTACCAATGGCAATTCTTTCACTTTAACAATTGCGCCTATAAGAACTTCACCTGTTTTTTGATCTTTAAGAGTACCGCTTATCGTAAATTTATTTTGGCCGGAAAGAAAAAAAGTTCCAACTATAAGTAAAAACAGAAGAGTTTTTTTGAGCAAGCTAAAATGATCTACCATTTGTGTTTAACGGATATTAAGTTAAAATATAAGAATCCCGAATTTATAAAAAGTAAAATGGAAGTTACCCAATGAACTGTTAATTGTTGTTAAGCATGGTGGAGTTGTAACTGCGATCGGAATTACCCGACTTAGCAAACGGAATATATATTGGTAAAACAGGTTGCCTGACAGAAGCGTTGATGTTCATCGCTTGATGATAAATATAGTAATATGAATTATTTAAAGGCTGAAACCCTTACCTTCGGTTTTTGTTCTTAATTTGTTACTAAAATCCCACTTTCTATAAAATAGAAAATCTAAAATCTAAATCCAATTAAGTTCATATAAGACAAAAAATGTTTATAATTATTTTAAATATTTGGTGAAAACACCTATCAAATGAGTGAAGAAATTTGGTTTTGTCATTTGAGTATTTATATTTACAAATACTAAATACAAATGATAATGAAAAAAATTAACTCCATCCTATTGATTTTATTTTTGTTGTTTATTTCTGCGAAATTTTATTCTCAAAGAACCACTAATGGGTCTGCCGTTGTAGATTCCCTTGCAGGTTTTAATTATCTGGGAGCTAAAGAACACGCGGATGAAATGAAAACGGAAAAAGAAAAGTTATTTTTCATGAACCATGCTAAAAGAACTTATAAGATCGCTAAATATAATTTGTATCCTCAAAAGAGTCAGAATGGTTACTCTTCTAATGCAAAAGGAATCGACGCATCAACCTATCAAGGCCCGCAGCCTGCAGGTTGCACAAATATAGATTTCGAGTCTGGTAATACCAGCGGTTGGACTGTTTTCGGGGATAATTCAATTGTTGCAGCCGGAACTGACCCTTATGGCGGATTTCCAAAAGTATACCCGGGCGGAAATTATTCTTTAAAATTAAATGATAATAATACCTCCGGATCGAAAACCACATTTTCTGCATCTGCTACGAGGGTAATTCCTGTTACTGCAAGCAATTCCCAATTTCAATTGCATTTTGCTTTTTGTATTTTAAATTTTCCTCACCCGGCTAATGCAGCTGCTATTTTTAAAATTTATTTTTTAAATGCCTCAAATACCACCGTATCTTGCCCTCAGTTTTCCTGTTATTATGCAACTCCTCCGGGGACTTTAGTAGGTATGCCGGCGGGTGTGGCTCAAACATCTTCCGTAACCGGACAAAACATTGGTGCTCAGGTTTACCCTGTAACTTATGTTCCATGGCAAACAGTATCAATGGATCTAACTCCCTACATTGGCCAAAATCTTACAGCAGTAATAGTATGCGACTGGTGTTTGTATAATTATGATTGGGGCTATTGTTACATCGATGCAGACTGCGCTCCTGTAACTCCTACTACTGCCGCAGTATGTCCGGGAGGTCAACTCTGCGGACCATCAGGAATGTCCGGTTATACATGGACACCGCCTTCCGGTCCGGTCGTCACTACCAGTTGTATAACAACGGGGCCCGTCGGAACTTATACATTGGCCTATACTCCTTTTGCGACCTGTGGGCCCAGCATTCAAACAAATACTTACCAGGTTTTAGCTAAACCTATAGCGGCTTTTACAACAACTAATTCTTGTAACAGTTTTACTATCACCAATACAGGTACAGGGCCACCTGCTGTCCAATCTTATTCTTTTGCAGGACCTAGTCCGCCAGCCACATTCACAACTACGAGTGCTACTTCACCCGTCACGTTCCTGACAGCAGGTAATTACACGATTACACAAACAATCACAAATTCGGCAGGATGTTCAACAACAGTTCAGGCTGTCGTCGTTGTGCCCGCGGGGCCTAATCCAGCATTTACGATACCTACGCCTACTCAATGTTTAGTCGGGAATAGTTATGTATTTACTGCAGTTCAGCCAGCAACAACGCACACGTATAACTTTAATCCCGTGGTCGGTTCTCCTCCCGTTGGAACTACAAATCCATACGGGCCGGTTA
>DATMPR010000233.1:0-5417 GCA_035567575.1 Bacteroidia bacterium | reverse complement strand
GTTTATCTTACTTTTTTTGCTGTTTTCATTAGTATTAACAATCTTTTCGGCTTTTTTTGATGCCCAGGTTTTATAAATATCCTGTTGTTCCGGTCTAAAAGCGGGCATTCTGTCCAATGGTTCGCAAGCTTTTAAAGTGGTATGGCACTCATAAGGTAATTGCTGGTATAATTTAGTGCCCTTGGTTTTCCATTCGATCATCTTATCACTAACATCTTTCACAATTTTAGCGGGATTCCCAACTACCACTTTCCGCCTGGGAATGACCATTTCGGCCGGGACAAAAGTTAAAGCTCCGATAATACATTCATCGCCAACTTCAACATTATCCATCACAACACTATTCATTCCTACCAATACATTTTTACCAATTGTACCGCCATGAATTATAGCGCCATGACCAATATGAGCTCCTTCTTTTAACAAAACTGTGGTCCCGGGAAACATATGAATGGTACAGTTTTCCTGCACATTACATCCATCTTCAATAATGATCTGGCCCCAATCGCCTCGAATGGCTGCGCCCGGACCAACGTAGACATCTTTTCCAATAATTACATTTCCGGTAACTGTGGCGTTAGGGTGTATGAACGCGCTTTTATGAATAACGGGTTTATATCCGTTAAATTCAAAAATATTATCCATAAAAATTACTTAGGGGCAATTACCTCACACTTAGTATCAGTAGAAGATACGGGCGGATTTGCTTTTGTAACATAATCAGTATTCCTGTACATCTCAAGGCATTTATCATGTGCGGCTTCTTCTCCGTACATTTTAACAGTATATTGTACTTGGTTAACGTAACCGCCGTTTTGAAGGGCTGTACTAGTTGTGTTACAGGTACAGTGATACGTTTTTTTGCACGATGCTAAAAAAACTACTACGGTAAACAGTATAAACAGCTTTTTCATTATTAAAAGTTTTAGTAAAGATAACAATTTTCTGCATTATAACCATTTTGGGTTGAAGGTTAATACTTATCTTTAGGCCTGACTTATGCAGGATATTATAGGTAAAATACCTCGCGAGGCCATTTTAGCGGAGTTAACGCACGAGAGATATGTGCGGAAAACCAATAATGGCAGTAACGAAATATATATCATAACCCATCAAAATTCACCTAACGTAATGAAGGAAATTGGGCGTTTGAGAGAACTTACATTCCGTCATGCCGGCGGCGGAACAGGTAAGGAAATTGATATTGATGAATTTGATGTAAGCAAACATCCCTACCAACAACTTTTAGTTTGGAACCCTGAGGATAAAGAAATTGTTGGGGCCTACCGTTATATTGCCTGTAAAGATGCCGAATACATAGATGGCAAAGTTAATTTAGCTACTACCGAATTATTTAATTTTAATCCCGAGTTTTATAAAGATTATTTGCCCTATACCATTGAGTTGGGCCGTTCGTTCATTCAACCCCAATACCAACCCTCAGAACAATTCCGTAAGGGCTTATTTAGCCTGGATAATTTATGGGATGGTTTAGGTGCTATTGTTGTAGACAATCCCTTCATGAAATATTATTACGGCAAAGTAACCATGTACACCGATTTTAATGTGGAGGCGCGCGATCTGATATTAGCATTTTTAAAATTTTATTTCCCGGATACACAAAATTTAGTGACACCTATAATTGGTGTTGAAATTAAAACAGATGTGACGGAATTTTTAAGTTCTTTAAAAGGACTAACTTATAAAGAAGGCCATAGTATTTTAAACAAACGCGTACGCACATTGGGAGAAAACATTCCGCCGTTAATGAATGCTTACATGAATTTATCTAGCACCATGCGTGTATTTGGCACAGCTATTAATCCAACTTTTGGCGGCGTAGAAGAAACAGGGATCTTAGTTAAGATCGCAGATATTTACGAGAGTAAAAAAGAACGTCATATCAATTCATACCTTATTGAAAAAGGTTTGCTAAAAGCTTAAACGTAATTTATTTTGATCATTAAAAAAGCCATATTCACAAAAACTTCGGCTAAGGTTACGGAATGTCCGAAACCTGTGTTTCCCGAATACGCTTTTATTGGGAGAAGTAACGTTGGCAAATCATCTTTAATAAATATGTTGTGCAATAATAATAAACTTGCAAAAACATCTTCAACTCCCGGCAAAACAAAAATCATAAATCATTTTTTAATTAATGATAATTGGTATTTGGTGGATCTGCCGGGTTACGGTTACGCTAAAACTGCCAAAACAAACCGCGAATTATTTGAAGACATTATTACAAGTTATGTTACCAAGCGCGAAAATTTAGTGTGTTTATTTGTTTTGGTTGATTACCGTTTACCATTACAGCAAATTGACGCGGAATTTATGCAATGGTTAGGCAAAGAAAATATTCCGTTTTGTTTGGTGTTTACCAAAGCTGATAAATTAACCAAGACAGAATTAAAAAAGAATTTAGAAAATTACCTTTTGAAACTTTCTTATATTTTTGAAGACGAACCAAACTATATTGTGAGCTCATCAAAAAATAAAAATGGTAAAACAGAAATTTTAAAATTCATTGAAGATCATTTTGATCTGTTTGAAAGAAAGAAATGAAAACGCCCTGGCAAGAATTGCAAGATAAATTAAAAGCACGTTTTGGAAACGAAATGGATTACGATGCCATTTTATTTACTATCGGCTTGCAGGAGCTAGGTAAAGATTACACCAAAAAATTTAAGAAAGACGAAAAGCTGGATGTGATGCACGTTGCCATTTGCACTTTACTGGAGCCTTATGAATTTTATGAATTTGTCGGAAGGGATGCAGACGGTTGGCCTCACTGGAAACTGAATGAGAATTTACCTTATTTAGATGCTAAGCAGCAAAACAAATTAATTATTGACGCGATCATAGAATACTTTAAGAAAAATAATTTTCTGGATTAGCCTGTCCGATACAAAAAAAATTCTGCAATTTTTGCCACTAAATCTCAAAAACACAAAATAACTCTAAAACTTTTGTGGGATTTTGTGCTTTCGTGTTTTAGTGGCAGATATAATTACTTCCAAAAAATTTCTTCTGCATTTCTGGTAGTGATCTCTCCTACCTCGGCAATTGAAAGATCTTTTATCTCACCAACTTTTTGTGCGACTTGAATTAAATAACCGCTCTCGTTTCGTTTACCTCGGAAAGGATTTGGCGCCAGATAAGGTGAATCGGTTTCTAAAACTAAATGTTTCAGATCAACTTGCTTAACAACTTTATCTAGACCGGAATTTTTAAATGTTACTACTCCTCCGATTCCTAATTTAAATCCGCCTAAAGAAATTATTTTATTGGCCTGTTCTAAATTTCCGCTAAAGCAATGGAAAATACCAAGCGGTAATTTTTTGCAAGAAGAAAGTATTTCGAAAATTTCGTTAAAAGCTTCGCGGCAATGAATAACAATTGGATAATTATAGTGTAAAGCCCAATCAATTTGTTTTTTAAAAGCCATTTGCTGCTGTACGAAAAACGTTTTGTCCCAATACAGATCAATTCCAATTTCACCTACAGCACTAAATTTTCGTTTCGATAACCAATCTTCAACGATATTTAATTCTTCCTCCACTTTTTCGTTTACAGAACACGGATGCAAACCCATCATGGGAAAACAATTTTCGGGATATTCTTTCTCTAACTTAAACATCCCCTCAATACTAGTGCTATCAATATTAGGTAAATAAAATTTTTTTATGCCTGAGGCCATCGCTTTTTTAACAACTGTATTTCTGTCATTATCAAACTCTTCAGCATATAAGTGTGTGTGTGTATCAATAAACATTTTTATCTTAAATAATCACACAAAGATACTTAGATAAATATGATTTTTTTGATTAACTTTGGTTATAACCCTAAAAATTAAACCCATGAAAAAACTTTACAATTTATTTTTATTCAGCTTTTGTACTTTTCTCGGGGAAGCACAATCTTATGTTTTAACCTCGGCCAGCGCACCTGTAATAGGTGATATAGAAAAAGTATGGCCTGTCGATACCACAGGAATTTCTTCCTATACGGCGAGCAGCGGAACCGGACAATCATGGATTTATTCTATGCTTGCCATTTCTCCCACTGCAGCGGCTGTTTCAAATTCATATGTTGCAGTTTCATCAGCTCCTAATTCCGCGGCTTTTCCGGGTGCTAATCTGGCCAAAACTTCTGATAATATTAATTATGAATTATCGAACTATGGCAGCTCAAGTATAATTAATTACGGTAGTTCGAACAGTACTTTAACTATGGTTTACCAAGACCCTCAAACCATTGCAACTTTGCCATTTACTTTCCCAACTTTTTGTACAGATACTTATTCTTCCAGTTATACTCAAGGTACTGTTTCTGTGGTAATGAACGGAACAGTAAGTACGTTAGGTGATGGAACAGGTACTTTATATTTGCCGGGCAGCAAAACCTACACTAATTGTTTAAGAATTAAATTAGATCTAAAGCAAATTGAAAATCATGGAACTTATACTCAAACCTTAACGGCTCAGGAATTTGTTTATTTTAATTCTTCAAGTAAATGGGCACTTCTATCAGTTGGCAATTTAACAGTTGCTTTAAGCTTTACCACTTCAGTTTACAAGGGTAAAACAATTACAGTTGGCGATGCTTTGTTTGCGGGTATTAATGAAAAACAACTTAGTGAATCTAATTTTAGTTTGTATCCGAATCCTGCAATCAACACTGCTAATTTGTGGTTTGTTCTGGCACAAAACGAAAGTTATGAAATGAGCATTACAAATGCATTAGGACAAGTTGTAAGAAATAAATCCTACTCTGATCTTGCACCTGGACCTTATAATTTAGAGGTTGATCTGAAAGATATGCCGTCAGGTATATACTATGTAAAACTGAAAGGCGTTAAACAGGAAGGTGTCAGGAAATTAATTATTGAATAAAATAATTTTTAAAAGCCGAGCGGTTACTACTGCTTTTTTATTTAACTTAGATTTCATGAAAAATAGATACCTGGTTATTATTATTGTTTTCTTGTCACTCCAAATTAAAGCCCAGTATACTATTACGCCTTCATCCAATCCAATACCCGGTGATATAGAAAGTTACTCAGACTTAGATTCAACGGGTCTTTTTTTTGGGAGCTCGGGCACTTCACAAATTTGGAATTATTCTGCCGTAACAGCATATACAATAAACCCTCCGACCAGTTATACCTACGTGCCGATGTCTTCAGTTCCGAATAATTCTTTATTTCCGCTTGGAACAATAGGTGCTGATGATGGCGCCGGAAATTATGGAGTTTTAAGCAACACCAGTTCTAAGTTTGAATATTATGGACATGCAACAGCTACAGCAACGAATTGCTGGGTGTACTCAGATCCGCTTAAGCTATATGATATCCCTTTCACTTATGGCTCAACCAGTACCGATAGTTTTGCCCTTTCTTTGCCAACCGATACCAC
>DATMPR010000232.1:0-15178 GCA_035567575.1 Bacteroidia bacterium | reverse complement strand
ACATTTTCATGTTATCCATTTCTAATTTATTATCTGCATTGCCAATTTGATTGCTTAAACGTTTTTTATCATCTGCGCTTGCATCTGTGATATCCATTTTTATCATTACGATCTTGGTCATTTTCTTTTCATCTTTGCCATCTTTTCCGGGAGTTGTGTCTTCATCAACAATGATCATTTTCTTTACTCCTTTTGTATTTGGATCAATGCCCGCTTCTTTTAAAGCTTTTTCGATTTCAGCATCCATTTCTTTCCCTTCACCTTTGTGAATGATCTGTATGTTGGCATTGTCACTACCAGTGACTTTATCATTTACTATAACAACTTTTTCCATTTTGTCACCATCTTTTCCGCCAATTATGTCAATGGTTTGGATGTTTTTGCCATCTCCTAATTTGATCATAGAAGGATCGTTGGTTGTAAATGTTGTGTCGGTTACAGTTTCAACACCATTAATGTTTTCTACTTTTTTAATGCGGACAGTAGCTTCCTTTTTTGTTGTTGTTTGTGCTGCCAAAAGCGATACGCTGAATATGGCGGCTGTAATAAGAGTTGTTTTCATTTGTTTTATTTTTTAATTTAAATTAAATCCCTGAGACAAAATTACCTTGACAGAGAGGGCGCCACGGTTAAAGCGCGGTTAAACAGTGTTAAAGAAAGGTTAAAGTTTAAGGTTATGTGTTAAAGCTTCTCTAAATTTGATTCAGATGAAAAAATCAATACGTTATATACCGATTCTTATAACACTTGCTTTGTTAAGCTTAATTGGTTTGCAAATAGTGTGGCTTATTGATGTTTATAAATACAAAAATCAGGAATTAAAAGACAAAACAACAGAAGCTGTTTTAGAAACCACTAAACGTTTACAAAGAGAAGAAGATTCAAAACTCATTTTAAATAATATTGATTCTTTGTTATTGACTGATAATATTATTGGTGGGGATGCAAAGTCAGACATTAGAATAATTGTTTCAAGCATTAAAGACAATTTAAAAATTGATACATTCCGTGTTGAAAAAGGAAAACATATTGAACATAAATTAAAAGTCATCAATGATTCAAACGAAACAACTACAATAGTTAAAGTTGGAAATAATAAAATCGAAAACATTACTGTTACTTCTGGGTCGCATCTTAAAGAAGATTTCCAGAAGTACATTAAGGAATTTCACAAGTTGGGGCAAGAATATCAAAAACATTTTAAAGAATATCAGAGGCTTGCCAACGAATGGAAAAAACAAGGGTCTGAGTCAAAAGAAAAAGCAAAAGAATTGCAAGAGCAGGCTAAGGCTGAAGAAAAAATTGCCAAGGAATTACAAGAGCAGGCAATGGAACAAGAGATACTTGCAAAAGAAACGGAAGAAAAAATTAAATCTTCTCAAGCAGAAACTATTTCTTCAGAATCAAAAATTGTTAGTTTAGAAAAGAAAAACATTAAAAAGAAAGCAAAAGAACTTGAGACCATATTTTTGAAAATGGCTTTTAACGCGCAGGATGCCAAAAAAAACATCTCTTCAAGGGTCGATCCTAATAAATTAAAAACTATTTTACATGAAGAACTTTTAAAAAGAGGTGTTGATTTGATTCCTGAATTCGGAATTTCATACTTTCCAAGAAACAACAAACCCGGTTCTATTGATTATTATCTTTTATTTAATTCTCCAAATTACATAAAGATACTGCCCGCAATGGTAACAATGCCTCTTTTTCCGGATGATGTGTTTGAAGGTAACATCATTATTAAAGTTGATTATCTTTCAACAACGAATTTCGTCATCAAACAAATGGCTGGGCTCATGGCCTTATCTCTTTTCATTACTATCCTGATAGGTTTTGTGATGATCTATATTTTCAGGAGAATGTTGAGTCAGGAAAAACTGCATCAGTTAAAAAATGATTTCATTAATAACATGACGCACGAATTAAAAACACCTATTGCCACAATATCATTAGCTCTGGAAGGAATAAATAATCCAACAATAAAAAACGATAATGAAAAATTTGATAATTATACAACTATTTTAAAAGAAGAAAACAAAAAACTAAACAATCATGTAGAGCGCGTTTTGCAAATGGCTTTATTGGATAAAGGTGAATTGGTATTAGACAAAAAACAAATTAATTTAAAACCAATTTTAGAAAGCTGCATGAACGCTCACCAATTGCAAATTCAAAATAAAAAAGCTAAATTAAGTTTTGAAAGCAATGTTGAAAGACTTTTTGTAACAGGTGACGAATTTCATTTATTAAGCGCTTTTAATAATTTATTAGATAATGCTTTAAAATATTCAGATGAAAATTGTGAAATAACCATCTCCTTAAATAAAGTTGACGATCATGCTGAGGTCAGTTTTAAAGATAACGGAATTGGCATTGATAAAAATTTACAAGAAAAAGTCTTTGAAAAATTTTACCGCGCACAAGGTGGAAATTTACACGATGTAAAAGGTTTCGGTTTGGGATTAAGTTACGTGAAGTCAATTATTGAAGCGCATGGCGGAACTATTGAATTGAAAAGCGAAAAAAATAAAGGCAGTGAATTCATAATTAAACTAAAAACGCATGCAGCCTAAAATACTTTTAGTAGAAGACGAAAAGAATTTCGGCATGGTCATGCGCGATTACCTTAGCATGAATGGATATGAGGTAACATTATGCGAAAACGGAGAATTAGGCTTGGATGCTTTCAAAAAAGAAACTTTTGATCTTTGCATTGTGGATGTGATGATGCCGAAGAAAGATGGTTTTACTTTAGCCGCTGAAATAAAAACGATCAATAAAAATGTTCCTTTCGTTTTTTTAACTGCACGCGGTATGCGGGAAGATCTGATCAAAGGTTATAAATTAGGTGCTGATGATTATTTAACGAAACCTTTCGATTCTGAAGTTCTTTTATTAAAACTAAAAGCGATTTTAAACCGCAATTCTTTTGATAATCCAAATGAATTTTTACACGAAATAGGAAAATTTAGTTTCAATGCTAAACTTCGCACTTTAAGATCAGAAAAAAATAAAGAAGAAAAATTATCACCGAAAGAAGCTGCTTTACTTAATTTATTATGCCACCACAAAAATGATGTTCTCCCCCGAGAAAAAGCATTGAAACAAATTTGGAACGACGATAGTTACTTTACAGGAAGAAGCATGGATGTTTATATTGTGAAACTCCGTAAATATTTAGCTCCTGATCCTAATGTGGAAATAAATAATTTACACGGAAATGGTTATAGTTTAATAATTAAAACCTAATTAAATTCGGATCCCAATAAGAAGTATATCATCAACTTGCTCAAGATTATTTTTCCATTCATCTAATGCTTTTTCAATTTTTATTTTTTGCGCAGCCATTTCCAAATTATTTACAGCTAACAAAAGTTCTTTAAAGTTTTTATACTTAAACTTCTTTCCGTTTGGTCCGCCAAATTGGTCGGCGTAACCATCGGTAAATAAATAAACGCTATCTCCTTTTTTTAATTCTACAGTGTGTACACTAAAGGTTGTTTCCTTATCATACTTTCCAATGGGCTGTTTATCGGGACCGACTTCCATTAATTTGTTATTCTGAATGTACCATAAAGGATTGTTTGCACCGCTCCACTTAATTATTGAATTTCCTTCCTGCAATTTAGAAATTGAACATACCGAAATATCCATCCCATCCTTTACTTCACTCTCGCTTTTTTCAAAAGTTTCAATCACCAATTCTCTTGTTTTATCCAAAATTTTTCCAGGTTCTGTTATTCCAAACTCTTTTACAGTTCTGTTCAACGCATTACTACATACTATACTAACCATTGCTCCCGGTACACCATGACCTGTACAATCGGCGGCAGCTATCAGTATATGATCTTCATTTATAATATGCATCCAATAAAAATCTCCAGCAACAATGTCTTTTGGTTTGTATAAAATAAATGAATCGGGCAGATAGTGTTTAACCAAATTCTCAGAAGGTAAAATTGCATTTTGCAGACGTTTGGCATATTTAATACTATCAAGGATCTCCCCTTGCTTTTCTTCAATTAATTCCTTTTGTTCCAGAACTTTTTCTTTCTCTTTCTTTAATTCCCGTGTACGTTCATTCACTTTTCCTTCCAAAACAATTTTTTCTTTCTTGAGATGACGTTCACGCCATTTCACGTATAACACAATGCTTCCCAAAAGAACAGCAATGCAAATCGCGTAAAACCATTTTGTTTTCCAGAATGGAGGAGTTATCACAATAGTAATGCTTGCTCCGTTTTCGTTCCAGTAACCATCATTGTTTGCGGCCTTCACTCTAAAAACATAAGTTCCCGGATCAATGTTCGTATAACTTACAAAGTTCCGTAACCCGCAGTATTGCCATTCACTTTCTTGCCCTTCCAATTTATACGCGAACCGATTACTTTCAGGGAAAATATAATTTAACGCCGCGAATCCAAATGAAAGGCAATTTTGATCGTATAGCAATTCCAAATATTTTTTATAATAAACGGAAGTATCGAGCCGGAGCGCTTTATTAAATAATTTTATTTCGGTAATATAAACAGGCGGAAGTTTTTTATTTTCCCAAATACTATCAGGATTAAAAGAACAGAAGCCTTCATTGCCAACATATAAACGCTTATTATTTTTATTATAAATAACTGCATAAGGAGAAGCGCCGTTAAATGGCAAACCATTCGAACGGTTGTAAATTTTAAGCTTTCCTTTAGGAAAAATTTGTTCGTCAATTGTTCCACCCAGCTTTTTTGTTGGCATGTAATAACAAACAGAAGCTTCAGTAGAGAGCCAAATATTTCCTTTTCCATCCGGCTCAATTGCCACCACTTTATTATCGGGCAAACCATCCAACTCGGTGAAATGAAAAAAATGTGATTTTCTTCTGTCTTTTGGAAGTCTGTTTAAATCTAAAGCATTTAAACCTCCTTCAGTTGCAATCCATAAAATATTTGTAAGCGGATCTATTTTTAAAGTGAAAGTCCAATTATGACTAATTGAAGCTGAATTATTTTTTTGAACGGTGCACCAAGCTGTTTTATGCGTTTTTAGATCAAAAGCATTTATTCCTCCGTTGTAAGTTGCTAACCAGATAATATTATTTGTTTTATCCAAAGCCATATCAAAAACTCTATTATCGCTTAATGTGGTTGAATCTTTTTCATCTCTCATAAAACGAGTAAACTCTCCTGTTTGCGGATTTAGATATAAGAGGCCTCCCTGAATAATACTTACCCACAAATTATTTTTTTCGTCTTCAAAAGCTTTTACAGTGCGGTGTATTCGTTTATACTTTTCTCCCTTGCTCTCCTCCGAATCCCTGAAAAAAAGTTTTTCTACTTTTCCTGTATTAGTGTTTAATTTATTTAAACCATTTTCGGTAGAAAGCCACATATAATTTTTTTTATCTCTGAAGAAGCTATACACCAAACCGCTGCTCATAGTGGTTTTATCTTTATCAACTGAATAATAATTTTTGAATTCGCCTGTTAACGTATTAAAACAACTGGCACCTTGGCCATACGTCCCGATCCATAATTTATTATCAGGTTCGAGATACATCGAAAAAACAGCGTCACTGACTACTGAATTTTTATTTTTCGGATCCATCTTCCATGTTGTTGCTTTTACTGCTTTTGGATAAACAACATTTAAGCCTCCCTTTGCAGTTCCGATCCACAAAATCTTTTCATCGTCTTCATAAAAAATGATTATTCCCTTTGATTTTCCCAATGAGTTCGGGTCTTCAGAATTGTATTTGTAATGGTTGAAAAAATTTCCATCCGGATCATAAACATCTATTCCTTTTTTTACTCCGAGATAAATCCTGTTTTTACTATCAATAAAAATACTTTCAACATCATTTACCGCGATTGAAGAAGAATCCTTTTCATTATTTATAAATTTGGTGAACTTATTATCCTTTAAGGATAGTTTATACATGCCATCGTTAGTTACAAAAAAAACACTCTCGTTTTTATAAAGGCAAACCTGATTTGCAATGTGTTCACCTTCTTGGCCACGGTAAAAATTATAGTGTGTAAATTTTTCTGACAATGGATCAAACAGATCAAGTCCGCCTTTCCTTAAAGTAAGCCATGTTTTATTATTTTCACCGGGAGTCATGGAAGTCACCGCATTCCCATTAATGGAACAGGTATCTTTCTCATCATTTAAGAAATTTTTGAATTGTTTAGTTTTTTTATTTAAAATACTAAGTCCACCGCCATACGAAGCAGTATAAATAGTTTCAAAAGGACCTTCCATTACCCACTTTACACGATTAGTTACGATGGGCTTTATAGGATTTTTATAGAGCGTTAATTTCTCGCTTACCGGATCAAGTGAATATAAACCCGCGCCATCCGCGGCAATCCAAAGCATCCCGCTTTTATCTTTGATAATGTGAGTAAGATTATTTGTTTGCAGACTTGATGTATCATCAGGATTATGCCGGAATATTTTGTAACCAACGCCGTCGTATTTAAATAAGCCGTTTTCAGTGGCAAACCACATAAAACCAAGATCATCTTTTACAATACCGCGGATAACTTGTTTTTCGAGAGCATTGTGAATTCCGATATGATTAAATATAAGACGGTCGGAATTATTTTGAGAAACACTTTTAAGGTTTATTAAAAAATAAAATAGTATTACAAAACGGATCAGGATTCTCATTAATCAAATATAAATAAATTTAGACGAGAATCTTAAAAATCAGAAAATAATCGGGATGCTATTTTAGCCTTGTTTCTTTTTCAGGCGTTCGTATTCTTTTTCTACCTGATCAACTTTATTCCCCATTACATAAACGCCAACAAAATGCCAGAATAAACCAAAGCCCCAGCCTAAGCTTGAAAACAATGGCCACGGCACGTTAGAATACTCCCGTTCGCTTTCATCATGATGTTTAAAATCTGTGAAATACCACATCGCCCATAAAAATAAATTTACAGCTATGTAAGTAAATAAATGATTTTTAAAGCCAACACGTTTCTTGGCTATTTTCCATAACATCTGATCTTTGTCGTTTTGTATTTCCATAATTTTTATTTTTTAATGTTTATTATTTGCGGTAAAGTGATTTAACCGAATTCATTATTATTCTAAGTCTACTTTACCAAATATTGTTTTATGTTTTTTACGTATTCTTCAAATGCTTTTATACCTGCAGATGTGATCTTGCAAATTGTATGCGGGTAATTGTCTCTGAATTTTTTTTCGATCTCAATATAACCGGCTTCTTTCAACTTTTGAATTTGGACACTTAAGTTACCGGCTGTTGAATTGGTTTCTTCTTTCAGGTAAGTGAATTCCGCTTCCTTTACAGAAATCAATAAGGATATAACACCTAACCTGAGCTGAGAATGCAATATGGGATCCAGTTCCTTAAACATTTTTAGCTTGTTGTTTGAATTTAGATTGTAGTAAATGTCCCGGAATTACGTAACTGCATAATAAAGCAGCCGAAATACACAAGAACTGATCAACGTTTCCCAAAAAAACAGAAATACCTGCGAGTGCAAAAGAAAATAAACTACCGATAATTAAAGGTTTAAAGTTTAACATTCCTCCGGTAATGAATGTAGCTACACCGTACAAGATCATAAGGAAAAAATAAGTTGCCTTAATGCCATGTGCGAAACCAAACGCAAGTGTAATTATAGTTGCAATAATAAATCCTCCCCACAAAAAACCAAGATAAGTATCCATGTAAGTTTTTACATTACTTTTTTTACCTTGCTTGTAACCATATATAGTGGAAACAATTACTCCTAAAGGCGGTAAAATGATCCACACCATATAGCCCATTTCAAAATTTAATTTTAAACTTATGTAATGTGTCATCGCACATACAATAACTAACCATCCCCAAAAAATAAATTGAAATCCATCATCAGCTAATTTGTTTTTTGCTGAATTAATAATTCCGTTTATTAATCTCAGACTTTCTTCAGGTTGCAAATTATTATCTTCCATGTTTTTGTTTTTTTTAAATTCTTTTGTTATAGTGAAGTGTCGCCCAGCGTCTGCTTCACTATTCGTCACATTTTTTTAATAGATCCTTGCACATTTTTTCGCCCCAATTTGGATGTAACTCTGATTGTGGCTTGTACGTTTTATATCTTTCAAGTGCTTTTTCGATATATGGCCGCGCTTTTGCAGGACCGCCGCCAAATGATTCTGGCGTGTAAAATATTCCTTGTCCTTTATTAGCGTACGGCCTCGGATTATTCGGATCGATGGTCATTGCTTTTTGCGAATAATCATAAGCTTCTTTTCCGAACATGAATCCGCGCGACATTGGATCAACCATGATGCGTGAAGTTGAGCACATTGCTTTTAATACAAGTATCTCAGCGTTATCTTTACTTAATGAATCTGCGCGATCAATAAATACTTCTGCTTTATCGGCCCATTTATCAATTTCTTCTCCTTCTTTTTCAAAAGCAACTCTTACATAAGCCATCGCCACGTAATAATTCGGGAGCCAATCTTTTTTTTCGGTGCCGGCTATTTTTTCAAAATTCATTGCAGAAGCTAAAAATTGTACATCATTTTTTGCTGAATCTAAAAACGAAATATTTTTCTTCATTAGAGCCACGTATTTTTTATTTTGTCCAAAACCAATTAGAGTTATTAAACAAAATAGTATATATAAAATTTCCTTTTTCATTATTTCTTTTTTTAAGATGAAGTGATACGAAGTATCTACTTCTTCTTTAATTTATTTTGACATTCTTCTAATTCTTTTTTTGCCAGGGCTTCGCCCCAATTAGGTTCCAGATCATCTAATGGTTCAAATGTTTTATATTTTTCAACTGCTTTTTGATAATGCTTTAAAGCGAATTTTGGACCGCCGCCTAATTTTGGCGGCGTGATCATAACTGTTCTTGCTTTTGTTAAATAGGCGCGTGGATTATTCTGATTAATTAAAATAGCTCTGTCGCTATATTTATTTGCGATCGATCCGAATTTTAGCGCACGCTTTGCTTTATCTACAGTGATTTTTGCTGTGGCACACATGGCAAATAATACATACACTTCTGAATTGTTCGGACTAATTGAATCGAGTTTATGCAAATATTTATCCGCTCTTGCGCAATAATCATCTGTACGCATGGTATCAAGAAAAGCTAAATACAAATTATTTAACGACACATAATAATAAGCATGATGCAATTTTTTCCCCTCGTTAACCAGAACTAAAAAATTTTGCTCGGAGCTTAATAATTCATCCATTGTTTTCGCGGATTCTAATTGCGAAATGCATTTGCGTAATTGAAGTCCGCCTTGTCCATAAATGTTTATGCTAAACACGCTTAGTATTATTAAGGCTTTTAGTTTAGTATAGGTTTGTCTTTTCATAAATATATCTCAAATATAAAGTAGTTTATAATATAAACAAAATAATATTTTATATACTATTGATTTTCAATTGAATATAATTTAAAAACATTTGCTTTAAAGATTAGAATTGAAGAATTCCCAAACCAATTTGGCTTTTGAATTACCGACAATTCCACTCAATTCCTCGAGAGTAGCTTCCTTAATATTCTTTACTGATTTTAATTCGGTCAGCAATTTTTGCGCGGTGATATCGCTTACGCCTTTTATTTCGCTGAGTTCGCTTTTAAAAGTTTCGCGGCTGCGTTTGTTGCGGTGATGCGTGATTCCGAAACGATGCGCTTCATCGCGGATCTGCTGAATTACTTTTAATGTCTCACTTCGTTTGTCCAAATACATTGGAATGGAATCACCGGGGAAATAAATTTCTTCCAAACGTTTTGCAATTCCAATTATAGTAACCTTTCCATACAAACCTAATTTCTGCAAACTGTTTACTGCCGCTGACAACTGCCCCTTGCCTCCATCAATTACAATTAATTGCGGCATCGGTAATTTTTCTTCTATCACCCGCGAGTAACGGCGGAAAATAATTTCTTCCATGCTCGCAAAATCATCAGGACCAGTTACCGTTTTAATATTAAAATGTCTGTATTCTTTTTTTGCAGGTTTCCCATCAATGAAGACTGGCATCGCTGCAACAGCGTATTCTCCTTGTATGTTTGAGTTATCAAAACCCTCTATTCTACGCGGTTCTTCTTTCATGCGCAGATCTTTCATCATTTGCTGCATGATACGATTGGTATGACGATCAGGATCGGTTAACGCTATTTGTTTTTCGCGTTCAAACTTATATGCTTTTGCATTTCGCAAACATAAATCTAATAGATGCTTTTTATCGCCGATCTTTGGGATATAATATTTTGTATCCGGAAATTTAAACTCCGGTGCTTCCGCAACAATTATTTCTTTGCTTTGCGAATTAAAGCGCTGACGGATCTCATTCATCGCAAACACAAACATCTCTTCTTCCGTTTCATCGAGCTGTTTTTTTAATTCTAAAACCAAAGCTTGAACAATTGCTCCGTGATAAATTTTAAAATAGCTAACGTAAGAAATATTATCTTCATGAATGGCAGCAAACACATCTGTGTCGGTTATGCTTGGATGAACGATCGTTGATTTACCCTGGTATTTTTCTAACAGATCAATTTTTGTTTTTAGTTCTTCTGCTTTTTCGTATTCCAGTTTACCGGATAATTCATGCATCTGTTTTTTAATATCTTTTAACGCGAAAGAAAACTCACCTTTAATGATCTTTCTTATTTCTTTCATATCGGCATCGTACTCCTCAAAACTTTGTTTGCCTTCGCAGGGCGCCTTACATCTTCCAATGTGAAATTCTAAACAGGCACGGAATTTTTTCTTTTTAATATTTTCTTCCGACAGATCGTAACTGCAAGTTCTTAATTTATACAACTGACGAATTAGATCAAGTAACGCGTGCATAACAACTACGGAAGGATATGGCCCGTAATATTCAGAACCATCTTTAATTTGTTTGCGCGTATAAAATAATCGCGGGAATCTTTCATTCTTAATAATGATCCACGGATACGTTTTATCATCACGAAGATTTACATTGTACTTTGGTTTTAAACTTTTAATTAAATTATTTTCTAAAAGCAAAGCATCTAACTCTGTGTTTACTTTAACTGTTTTGATGTCGTTGATTTTTTTTACGAGTAAACGCAAGCGTCCATTATCATGCTCTTTTGTAAAATAAGAAGTGACGCGCTTTTTTAAATTCTTCGCTTTACCAACATACAACAAGGAATTATCCTTATCGTAATATTGATAAACACCCGGACCATCCGATAAAGTTTTTAATAAAGTTTGAATATGTTCAGGAAAATTTTCTGTCACAGTCTTATAAAGTTAAACAAAAAAGGCAAAAACTTTTGTTCCTGCCTTACTAATATACTTCATTGTGCGTTCCAATATCAACAAATACTGCATGAGTTTTATCAACGAAATAAAATATTACACGAACATCATATTCAACAGAAAAACTCCATAGGTCCTTAAGTTTACCTGATAGCTTATGAGTTTTTAACCTTACATCGCCAGGATTATTAATAAAAACTTCAAGTCTAGACCAAAACTTCTTTTCAGTGGATTTATTTTTAGAAATTCGCTTGAATGACCTTTTAAAAGATGTGCTGAAAGCAACCTCAATCATAAATTAAAGCGACTTTTTTAGGCTATTGATATTAGATGAAAACTTACCTTTCCCTTTTTTATATTCTGCTTTACTCTCTTCAAAATTAGAATGTATTTCATCTCTGCGTGCTTCTATTAAATATTTTTCAAGCAGAAGCTGCAGCTCTTCTTTCTCACTTAAAGACAATTTTTTAATATCTTCAACTATTTGACTAAATCCTTTCATAAATCAAATTTACAAAAAATCATTAAAATTCACAATTATTCGGCGTTCTCGGGAATGGAATTACGTCGCGTATGTTGGTCATACCGGTTACAAATAAAACCAAACGCTCAAAACCTAAACCAAAACCGGCGTGTTCACAAGTACCGAAACGGCGTGTATCTAAATACCAATTCAATTCTTCAACCGGAATATTCATTTCCTTCATCCGTGTTTCTAATTTCTCCAAACGTTCTTCACGCTGGGAGCCGCCAACAATTTCTCCAATGCCCGGAAATAAAATATCCATGGCTCTAACCGTTTTCCCATCATCATTCTGGCGCATGTAAAATGCTTTTATGTTTTTTGGATAATCAGTAAGTATGACAGGCTTATTAAAATGTTTTTCCACCAAGTAACGCTCATGTTCACTTTGCAGATCAACGCCCCATTCGTTTATCAAATATTGAAATTTCTTTTTCTTGTTGTGATTGCTTTCGCGCAAAATGGCGATTGCTTCAGTGTACGTTACGCGTTCAAATTTATTATCAATGCAAAATTTCAGTTTCTCAACTAAATTCATTTCGCTGCGTTCGTTCTGTGGTTTTTGTTTTTCCTCTTCCAGTAAACGCTGCGATAAAAATTCAATATCTTCTTTATTATTTTCTAAAGCGTAATTAATTACATAATGCAATAATTCCTCTGCCAGATCAGCATTATCATTCAGATCATAAAACGCCATCTCAGGTTCTATCATCCAAAATTCTGCTAAATGTCTTGTTGTATTGGAGTTTTCCGCTCTAAACGTTGGGCCAAAAGTATAAATATCACCAAAAGCCATTGCTGCTAACTCGCCTTCTAATTGTCCGCTCACTGTTAAGTTAGTTGGTTTCCCAAAAAAATCCTGTTTAAAATCTATTTCACCTTTATCGTTTTTTGGAATATTATTTAAATCAAAATTCGTAACACGAAATGCTTCTCCTGCTCCTTCTGCATCGCTTGTTGTAATGATCGGTGTATGTAAATAAACAAATCCTTTATCATTAAAAAATTTATGCACTGCATACGCTAATGAATGACGGATTCTAAATACAGCGCCAAATGTATTTGTACGAAAACGCAAATGCGCGATCTCACGTAAAAATTCTAAACTATGTTTTTTTGGTTGAAGAGGAAATTTTTCAGGATCACTGTCTCCTAATATTTCAATATTTTTTGCTACGAGTTCAACTGTTTGTCCTTTACCTAGCGATTGTATTAAAGTTCCTGTAGCCGAAATTGCCGCACCGGTTGTAATGCGTTTTAAAGTTGCTTCAGGCATAGTGGTAAAATCAACTACAACCTGCAAATTGTTATTAGTGGAACCATCATTTAAAGCAATAAATTGATTGTTACGGAAGGTACGAACCCATCCTTTAACAGTGATTTCCTGACTCTCAGGCTTTAAACCCAAAACTGTTTTAATTTTAACCCTACTCATACTAATTTTTGCCGAAGGTATCCTTTCGTGATAAGGTTACAAATTTGCAAAATTTTCGGGAATAATGACTTAAGGTCATTCTAAATAAAAAAGGGGGCTAAGCCCCCTTTTCTTTGTAAATAATTACTTAGGTTTTTTCTCACCCTCTTTTTTCTCACCCTCTTTTTTCTCGTGGTGTTCTTTTTTCTCACCCTCTTTTTTCTCGTGGTGTTCTTTTTTCTCTTCTTTTTTACTTTCTTTTTTTGGCTCTTGTGCCTTTACACTTAATGACGCTGCTAATAAAAAAGCAGTACATGTTAACAATGTTTTTTTCATAATATTTGGTTTAATTTTACTCAAATATATAATCTAATTTGCTATTTTAATACGATAAAATCATTTGTTTTGTTAAAAAAAGTGATTATTGCGGTTAAACTTGTTTTTTTGAGTTCCATTCATATTTCTCGGGTATTCGTCTTATATTTACACTCTTATTTTTTTGAGGATTAGCATTTTATGAAGAATATCAGGAACTTTTGCATTATTGCCCATATCGACCACGGAAAAAGCACCCTTGCCGACCGCCTTTTGGAATACACCAATACCGTTAGCAAACGTGATATGCAGGCTCAGGTTTTGGATGATATGGATCTGGAGAAAGAGCGCGGGATTACTATTAAAAGTCACGCCATTCAAATGGATTACCAATACAAAGGTGAAAAGTTTGTTTTAAATTTAATTGATACTCCCGGCCACGTTGATTTTAGTTATGAAGTTTCCCGTTCCATAGCGGCTTGCGAAGGTGCTTTATTAATTGTTGATGCAGCTCAAGGGATACAAGCACAAACTATTTCAAATTTATATTTAGCATTAGAACACGATCTAACTATAATTCCTATTCTTAATAAAATTGATTTGCCAAGTGCAGAACCTGAATTAGTGAGCGATCAGATCGTAGACCTTTTAGGGTGTAAAATGGATGAGATCTTGCACGCGTCAGGAAAAACCGGACAAGGTGTGCACGAAATTTTAGAAGCAATTGTAAATCGTATTCCTGCACCTAAAGGTGATGAGAACGGACCGTTACAGGCTTTGATCTTTGATTCTGTTTTTAATTCATTCCGCGGCATCATTGCTTATTTCCGTATTTATAATGGAGAATTAAAAAAAGGAGATAAAGTAAAATTCGTAAATACAGAAAAAGAATATAACGCTGATGAAATTGGAGTTTTACGTTTAAAACCGGAACCGCGCGATGTTGTAAAAACAGGTGATGTGGGTTACATTATTTCAGGAATTAAAGAAGCGCGTGAAGTAAAAGTGGGCGATACTATTACTACAGTTGCAAATCCATGTAAGGATATCATTAAAGGTTTTGAAGATGTAAAGCCAATGGTTTTCGCCGGTATTTACCCAATAGATACCGAAGATTTTGAAGAACTCCGTTACAGCATGGAGAAATTACAATTGAATGATGCGTCTTTAACCTGGGTTCCTGAAAGTTCTGCTGCTTTAGGTTTTGGATTCCGCTGCGGATTTTTAGGAATGCTGCACATGGAAATTATTCAGGAACGTTTAGACCGTGAGTTTAACATGAGTGTAATTACAACTGTTCCAAACGTAAGTTACAAAGCTTACAAAACAAATGGCACTGTTGTTACTGTAAATAATCCAAGCGATCTGCCCGACCCTGCACAGATCGATTACATTGAAGAACCTTACATCAAAGCAAACATCATTACAAAATCAGAATTTATTGGTCCGGTTATGAGTTTGTGTATTGAGAAACGCGGACAGATCGTCAATCAAAATTATTTAACAGCCGATAGAGTTGAATTAGTTTTTGAAATGCCATTGGGAGAAGTGGTGTTTGATTTTTTCGACAGATTAAAATCTATTTCAAAAGGATATGCATCATTTGATTATCATCCGATAGGAATGAAGCGATCTGATCTGGTGAAATT
>DATMPR010000231.1:0-4145 GCA_035567575.1 Bacteroidia bacterium | reverse complement strand
ATAAAAAAGCGGAAGCCAACGGTACTTACAAATAGATTTTTATCATTTATGATATAATCCCTCATTGACTTTGTCATTGAGGGTTTTTTTTGATTTTAATCCGGAGAGGAATTCATTCAAAAAAACCTGAAGAATTCTTCGAGGTTTGGTCGCTGTACCCAAAATTTAGACCCTTAGCCAGCCGCGAAACCCTCTGGCCGCATAGTACGATTCCGCACCGTTGTGATACACAAAGATGGTGTCGTAGCGGCGATCACAAAAGATTGCCCCGCCGAGTTTTCTAATCTCAGAAGGCGTTTTCACCCAGCTCGATGTTTTCAAATCGAACTTCCCAAGTTTCTGCAGCTCTCGATATTGTTCTTCCGTTAAAAGTTCAATGCCCATTGCAGTAGCCATACCCACAGCATTATTTTTTGGTTTATGTTCTTTCCTTGATTCGAGTGCTTCGCGATCATAACAAAAACTTCTGCGACCGTTAGGACTTTCCACAGAACAATCATAAAAAATGTATTCGCTTGTCTTTTTATCATGAGCAACAACATCGGGTTCACCCCCGGTTTTTTCCATTTCATTGAGCGACCACAGTTTTTCAGTGTTAGCTTGCAACTTTGCTTGTACTTTTGCCCATTCAAGACCTTTATGACGATTCATGTTTTTCTCAAAACGGGATTTTAATGTTTTGAGCAATTCTTCGCTTTGTTTTGGTGACAATTCTTTTTTCATTCTTTTTATTTATTTTATTACTGATCATAATAACGTTACTTCCAATAGCTCGGCAGGATATGGGCATCTCGGAAATTAATTAATAATTTCTCCTTTGTTATTCGCCAATTTTTCGCGCCATTTTTGGAGTTCTTCAGGTGTTTGTCTCACCCAATCTGCTATTTCGCCAACGATTTTCAATGGTGCTTGGGTGCGATATGAACGTGTAGGATTACCCGGAAATTTTTTGTCTGTAACGTTCGGGTCACTTTCAAAACTTCCTGTCGGTTCAACTTTATAAACACGTTCACGCCCATCACCTTTAGCTAATGCTGCAGCAAGTCCCGCCCCATTAACCAAGGCTGTGAAATAAATGTGATTCATTGTGAGTTCTGACTTGTAATTAGAATTGTACCCCGCTGTCAGCAAATCGCCAACCTGCAGATCTGCTTTCGTCCCGTGATAAAAGGGGCCGTTGTCAGACGGTTTATCTTTGAAAAAAATTGCTAATTCATGATTCTTTTTTGCGTTGTCAAGGTCGCTTAAGTCCTCATAGCATTTGGCAATGTTTAAATATAGAGACGGAAAAGCTCCCTTAACAGAATCATCATTTATTTTTAATGCAAACTGCAAAGCTGTTTCGAGCCATTTTAATTTGTCGGAAACATTTTTTTGATGTCGGGCTACATAATGAGCAGCTATAAATTTTTCAAAGTCGTTTGTCGCTTCGTTCCAGGCTTGAAGAAATATTCTGCTTGCTTCTTCAGGTTTGTCTTTTCCTTCCATGTCCATACCTTGAAGACAGAGTTTAACGATATTGTTGTTCGGGTTAAATTCCATTTTCTAATTATATTGTCTGCTAATTATTGTAATATCAATTTATCCATAACACAAAAATAATCAAACTTGGTTAATAAAAATAACATCCTAATTATTAAACAATGGTGGACGAAAAAATATAAAGGAAAAGCCGTCAAACTAAACGATAAATTCTCCGTGTATTTCGGAGGCCCAAAAGATACTTTTGCAGATTTCAAAATTTCGGAAGTTATTCCTGAGAAGAAAGTTATGAAATTGCTTTTCTACCATCTGTAACCAAGACCGACGCCAATCGGCAAATCGAATATATTATTATGGGTTGTAAAAAGGATAGGATTATATGTTATTTGTAAGAATAGTCGTGTGTCTTCTCCACCTTGATATCGAAATCCGAAGCTTCCATTTATATTTATGAACGTTGTATTGCCGTTAAAATATAATGCCGGCTCCAATCCAAACTGCAAGTAAAAATTTTTATAACCGATAAGGTTGTGCAGTCCCATAACAATAATACGGTGCCGGTGCTCTACCGGTTCGTTATCCCCGGGAATAAATCCATAACCAACGTTTGATGTGAATGAATAATGTTTTTTAGTTATTAAAGTCCTGTCATAACGAAGTGAAAATATCATTTGATCACCAAAATTAAAATACACAGAGTTTTTAATCACTTTAACTGTGTCGATGTGTTGTCCAAAAGATTTTGTAAAACCAAAAATCATTAGGAGGAGCATTAGTATTTCGATCCTTTTGAACATATTCTAATTAATATTCCGATTATTCTTTTAAACCAAAGCTAAAAAGAATAATCTTGCGGAAAACCGTACATTAACTTACTCATAGGTAGAACAAAACATAATATTTAGTTACTCTATCAACCTGTTCAACTGGCCTCCAATAGTTTTCTCCGATTTCATTAATGCAGTTTGTATCCTTCTTGCATAGTAAATACTATCCATTACTTCTTTATTTTTCTCATGTAAACTTTCGTAAGCTTTATCCACCAAAATTTTTTGTTCTTCAATAATTTTTTTCTGTTTATTAGTTATCCTGAAACGGTTGTACAGGAATACCGAGAATACTGCTACAAGAATCAAAACACCAGCCACAGCATAAATAATAATTTGCTGTTTCTTTTTTTCTTCTGCGCTGATAGCTTCTTGTGCTTTCGCTTTTATTTTTAGTTCAGCTTCTTTCTTATCTACTTCAAATTGAGTTTTCATATCACCAAGCTGCTTGCTGTTTTCGGAATTAAAAATACTATCGGTTAACTGTTTAAATTTTACATGGCTTTCGTAAGCTTCTTTGTATTTTTTCATTTTAGCATAAATATCGGCTAAGTGCTCATAAGATAAACGTTCAATATCAATATCTCCAATTTCTTTACTTATTTGGAGAGCAGAATTGCTATACTTTATAGCAATTTTATAATTTGATAAATCATTATATAATCCGCTTAAATTACCATAACAAATTCCCAACCCTTGTTTATCACCTATTACCTCTTTTATTTGTAAAGATTTAAAAAAATATTTTAACGCTTCGGGATAATTGGCTTGACGATAATAAATATTACCGATATTGTCATAACTTGCTCCCATTCCAATTTTATCATTAATTTCTTCCCTTAGTTTTACATTTTTAAAACAATATTCTAATGCTTTAGGATAATCAGATTGATTTGCATAAATAATTCCAATATTATCGTAGCAATTTACGCGGGTATCTGTATCTTTAGTTTCCTCCGCAATTTTTAAAGCCTCCAAGTAATATTCAAGCGCTTTGGGATAATTGGTTTGGCGAAAGTAAACAACACCTATATTTGTGTAACAAGCGGCGATGCCCTTCTTATCTCTAATTTCTTCACGAATTTTTAATGATTTTAAATAAAATTCCAAAGCCTTAATGCTATTGGATTGGTCATCATAAATGCTTCCAATATTTATATAACAATTTCCAATGCCTTTTTTATCGGCTATTTCTTCATATAGCTTCAGTGATTTTAGAGAATAGTCCAAAGCCTTAGGGTAATTGCCTTTATATGTTAATGCAATACTGATAGTCTTAAGTGCCCCTGCCTCATATTTTTTTTGTTTGCTTTGCCGTGCAAACATTAATTGCTTTTCTGCACAAATAATGGCAGTATCGGGGCTATTGAAAATATAAGCAATTGCAATATTGTTAATTGCTTTCAGGCGATTTGTATCAGCTTGTGTTTTGTCATTGTAAACAGCCCAAAGGGAATCTGATTTTTTATTTTGAGAAATAGAAATCTGAGAAATGAAAATTAAAAGAATGAAACAAAATGATTTTTTCATTAATCAAATCTACATTATTTTCTAACAAAAGCAGAGTTGTTTACCCTGCTTTTATAGCATTATATATCTTTTGGTTCATCTCATCAACTAATTCTTTATCATAAGCTTCAAGGTATATTCCTGTTATTTTATTTCCATATTGATGTCCTAATGCCAAACAAGGTATACAGTTTTTTATCTTTAAAATGCTGAATTATTTCCCAGGCTTCTGGCAATAAATTAATAGTGTAAAGTGTTTTTGTTTTAGCTCTCGAATAAAATAATCTATTGTTCTTAAAGCTGGCTTCAGAGAACATTATTAAATCT
>DATMPR010000230.1:0-11635 GCA_035567575.1 Bacteroidia bacterium | reverse complement strand
GCAAATAGCTTTCTTCGTAATAAATATCGGCACCTAAACCAAGTTTACTGGTGTTTCTTACATTATAAAAATAATTAAACGATAAAGTATAAGCATTCATTTTAGCGTTACCCGGCGGATAATTATCATTTATTCCAAACGCTCCCCAAACTAAAATTTCTTGCCGCGAAGGAACTTTAGTTGATGAATCAATTGTTGTTTTTTCGCATTTCAGATCGTTTATTTTATAAGTCAAACCTAAGTTTACCGAAACCAGATTCAAACCAAGATTGGGTACCTGAAAACGGCCATTACTTACATGGCTAATTCCAATTCCAGGTTCAAATCTGAATTTTTTAGAAAGATTTATATTCCATTGAAAACGGTATTGCACAAATGCATTCCAATGACTCCCAATGGCAATGTTTTTGTGATTATCTACAATATCAAAACATTTTGTAACGTAAGCTAATCCCCAGCTAATTCTTAAAATTGGTGTTGATGGCCTTGCTTTTGCGGTTAAAGGAATTTCAACAAAAGGAGAAAGTGATAAACTATAACCTAAAACTTTCGGATTTCCAAAATCCATGAATGTGGCTGATAATCCAAAATCAGGTTTGTTGTTTTCTAATTGCCACATTTTACAACCGTCGGTTGCTTTTACAAGGTTTAATTCACCCATTGGCACATATCCGGTAATCAGGTGGCCCATAGCAGCGCGGTGCTGTAAAATAAAGCCATAATTAAAAGCAGGTTTTATATACCATTTTTTACTGCAGGTGTTCTCTTGTGCAATCAAAGAGTATGCGCTAAGTACCGAATAAACAAGAAATATGTATTTAAAACTCTTGATAGTTTTTTGATAATATAACACTAATTGCAAATATAATAATAAGAAACTGTTTAAATTTGCCTTATATGAAAGAAAAATTGGAAGCTTTTGAAAGGCTTTTAAACATTATGGATGATCTGAGGGAAAAATGCCCCTGGGATAAAAAACAAACTATAGAGAGCCTTCGTCATTTAACAATTGAAGAAACTTATGAGTTAAGCGATGCTATTTTAAAAAACAACAGCACCGAGCTTAAAAAGGAATTAGGCGATATTTTATTGCACATTGTGTTTTATGCCCGTATTGCCAGTGAAACCGATCAATTCAATATTACAGATGTGATGAATTCGTTATGCGACAAACTTATTTTCCGTCACCCGCATATTTATGGCGATGTAAAAGTAAATGATGAAGAAGATGTAAAACGTAATTGGGAAAATCTTAAACAAAAAGAAAAAGGAGGCAATACTTCGGTGCTAAGCGGCGTTCCTAACAGTATGCCGGCGCTTTTAAAAGCTTATCGTATTCAGGAGAAGGCGAGGGCAGTTGGTTTCGACTGGGAGCATCCTGAGCAGGTTTTTGAAAAAGTAAGAGAAGAAATTGAAGAATTAAAATCGGAAGTCGATAAAGAAAATAATATCACCAAAATTGAAGATGAGTTTGGCGATGTTTTATTTTCATTGATAAATTATGCACGTTTTTTAAAAGTGAATCCTGAAGACGCTTTAGAACGTACCAATAAAAAATTCACAAAACGTTTTAATTACATGGAAGAAAAAATAAAAGCACAAGGAAAACAATTAGCCGATTGCACACTTGCTGAAATGGATGTTTTTTGGAACGAAGCAAAAAAATTATAGGTTGAAGGAATTTTTTAAAAATAATTGGTTGTATTTAGGTCTGTACCTTGTCGCTTTAATTGTCGCGTCTTATTATTTATTGCGTTACGATAAACTGATCATTCACCAAATGGTAAATTATTGGGTGGGAAATCCGGCCGTTGATACATTTTACAAATATTTTACAAACGTAGGTGATGGCATATTTGTAGTAGCGATTGGTATTATTGTTTTATTAGTGAGCATGAAGAGGGGAGTTTATGTTTTACTATCCTACGCGGGAGCAGGCATCACATCTTCCATTTTAAAAGCTTCGGTTAATTATACGCGTCCCTTTGCTTTTTTTGATTATTATAAAAAGCATCTGAAATTAAATTTAGTGGATGGTGTTGAAATGCTGGGTGAAAGAAGTTTTCCTAGCGGACATGCAACTGCAGCTTTTGCTGTGTTTACGGCTTTAGCTTTAAGTACGGATAATAAAATAGCGAAAATTATTTTCTTTGTCATTGCTATTAACGCAGCATTTAGCCGCATCTATTTATCGCAGCATTGGCTGTTCGATGTCTTTGTTGGTTCATTAATTGGAACGTTTTATGCGATACTTTTTTATTTTGTGTTTTATACATCGGAGCGCTTCAATAACAAACTAAATATCTTTAAACCTAATTAATGAAGTTATTGCTCAACAATAAATACATTGCTCTCGGGTTTATTATCCTTGTTTCTTCAGTTGTTTTTATTCCGCTTATTGGTAATTGTCCGCTTTTTGATTGGGACGAAATTAATTTTGCCGAGTGCGCTCGCGAAATGGTTGTTACAAGCAATTACAGCAGCGTACAATTAAATTATAATCCGTTTTGGGAAAAGCCGCCGTTCTTTATTTGGATGCAGGCTTTAAGCATGAATATTTTTGGCATTAATGAATTTGCAGCGCGTTTCCCGAATGCTGTTTGCGGTATCTTAAGTTTGTGTGTAATGTTTTTAATTGGACGGAAAGTTTATTCACCTGCCTTTGGTTTGACATGGGTTTTAATTTATCTAGGGACATTATTGCCTCACTTTTATTTTAAAACAGGAATAATTGATCCGTGGTTTAATTTATTTATTTTTTCTGCCTTCTATCAATTATTAATTCATTTCAATAATCCGGTTGGTAGAAGCGGGATGCAAAGTTCTTTATTAGCAGGATTCTTTTTAGGAATTGCTGTTTTGACTAAAGGTCCGGCTGCTATTGTAATTATTGGCGTTTTTGTCAGCGCATTTTGGGGATTAAAGAAATTTAAAAATATTACCACCGCAAAATTCATCGCTACGTTCATTGGAAGTTTAGTAATTACCGGCTGTTCATGGTTTTTAGTTGAATTAATGCGTGGTAATATTGCCGTTATAAAAGCTTTTTTTGATTATAATATCCGTTTATTGAATACTGAAGACTCTGATCACGGAGGATTCAGGTTGTACCATTTTGTGGTTTTATTGATAGGATGTTTTCCCACATCCTTACTAATGTTATTAGCTTTTAAAAAATCGGCAAACGATACACCTTATCAAAAACACATTAAGTTTGGCATGTTGATCCTGTTTTTTGTTGTGTTAGGTATTTTCACTATAGTAAACACCAAAATCGTTCATTATTCTTCACTTTGTTATTTCCCAATAGCTTTTTTAGCAACTTATAGTATTTTTAAGTTACAAAGCGGTGAATATAAATTAAAATTCTTGTTTGGTTGGGCTTTTATTATTTTAAGTTCTGTTATTGGCATTGTGTTTATTTTAATTGGTTTGATTGATAAATTAAAACCTTTTATCTTAGAAAATAATTTAATTGGTGATGAATTCGCTATTGAAAATTTAAAAGCTAATGTGCAATGGCAAGGATGGGAGTGGGCCATCGGATTTTCATTTATCCTTGTCTCGCTGTTTTGTTTTTGGCAAATGAAAAAGGGAAACATAAGATCACTTTATTATCTCTATGGTTTTTATATAGTGTTTATTGTTACATCCATAAATGTATTCACTCCAAAAATTGAGCAATACTCGCAAGATTCCGCGATTGAATTTTACAAAGCTGTTGGTAAAAAGGATTTTTACGTGGAGACCGCAGGTTTTAAAAGCTACGCTTATTTATTTTACACTAATAAAAAACCGGAACAAAACCAAAATCCGGATTGCATTAAATATGTAAATGAAACTTTAGACAAGATGGAGAGGGAAGGACACAACAGATTAACTTCTTACGCGCTTGCCTATACAAACTGGATGCAATATGGCAATATTGATAAGCCAGCGGTTTTTGTCTGCAAAATAAATACTGCGGATGGATTAATTAAAAACCGACTGGTTAAAAAATTGTATCAAAAAAACGGATTTGTGTTTTGTGTGCGTATGCCTGGAACTAATTAAAATCATTTTGTAATTGGGCTAAAGCCCATTTCTAATACTTATTTACCCACGACCTTTAGGTCGTGGCAATTGAATATTTTAATAAGAGGAATTAGTAGCCCCGACCTTTAGGTCTAGGCAATTAAATCAAAGTATGAAAACATTTTCCAGCGACCCGAGTATTGGAGCAATTAAATCAGATTACCAAAACATTTGCCACAACCTTTTAGGTGGTGGATTAAATGAACAAGGAAATGGGCTTTAGCCCAAAAAGATTTAATTGCAGGAGGCTAAATCGTTATTGTGCATAAATACCCCTAATAGAGCGATTTTTAACAAATTTAGGCGGGAAAGAGCCCTCAGCCACATCAATTAAAAGCTTATATTTGTTTATCCAAAAAAACTTAAAAACCATAAAAATGAAAAAATTAGTATTAATGTTAGCTTTCGCAGGATTAGTTGGAAGCGTATCAGCAATCACCAAAGGTGACGACAAAGACAAAGACAAGAAAAAAGAGTGTAAAAAAGACGGCAAATGCTGCAAAAAAGATGGAAAAGCATGTAGCGGCGAGAAAAAAGCTGATGCTCCTAAAGAAGAAAAAAAGAACTAATAATATTTTTAGTTTAGTTTAATTTGGAAAGCCTTGACAGAAATGTTGAGGCTTTTTATTTCTTATAACTTTCCGTTGCCTTCCGAACACTTCCATGCTTTAATAAAAGTTCCTTAGCAGTTTCGTAATTATCAATCCCTGTGTTTTTCATAAGCATTTTTGTGCCGCGGTCAACGAGTTTGTTATTGCTGAGTTGCATGTCTACCATTTTATTTCCTTTAACACGCCCAAGTTTTATCATTACACTCGTAGAGATCATATTCAAAACCAATTTTTGCGCAGTGCCTGATTTCATACGCGTGGAGCCGGTTACAAATTCAGGACCAACAATTACTTCAATGGGAAATTTAGAAACTTTTGCCACATTGCTGCCTCCGTTACACGTGATGCAAGCGGTAAAAATATTATTTTTATTACAGTGTTCTAATGCACCAACAACATAAGGTGTCGAGCCGGATGCAGCAATGCCGATCGCAACATCATTGCTATTTATTTTATGTTCTTGCAGATCTTCCCATCCTTGGTTCAGATCATCTTCTGCAAACTCAACAGCTTTTCTAATGGCTGCATCGCCGCCTGCTATTAATCCGATTACACGTCCTTGCTCAATGCCGTAAGTGGGTGGACATTCAGAAGCATCTACAATTCCTAACCGTCCGCTGGTACCGGCGCCAATATAAAATAATCTTCCGCCGCTTTTCATTTTCCCGACAATAACATTTACTAATTCTTCAATGGCGGGAATTACTTTTTCAACAGCGTTAGGTACGGTTTTATCTTCCTTATTCATGTTGCGCAGCAGATCGCCAATACTCATATGTTCGAGGTTATTATAATTGGAGTCGGATTCTGTTGTTTTCTCTACCATTTAAAAAATCTATTAAATAAATAATAAAACAATACCATCGCAACAATTGATATCAATAAAGTTACAATAAATTGCGTTTGGTTTGGAAGTATATTCGGTTCACCAATAGTTTGGTTTTCCATCGGCTTTAATGGTTTATGCAAACCCAGTTTTTGTCGGAGAAAATCTAATTCGGTAGTGTAATCGTTACCGTAAGTCACAGTATAAAAATCAAGTTTGTCATTTTTAAAATATTTACGGCTGCGGCTGCACCAATCCATTTTAGCATTTATAGCTTGTTTATAATTGCTGTATATGATCCATTCTTCACCAACATTAAAAACCTGAGCGCATTCACCGCCATACTCAAATAAAACGCTGAATTGATCTGTAATTACACCTTTGTACAATTCGCTGACTTCAAAAACCGCTTTACCTTTTTTTGCATCATATAATGTATCTGAAATAATTCTCCCTCTGAAGATAATATCGTACTTATCACATTCTTTTAAGGAGAGAGTGGTTAAAGGGCACTGGCAGGAAATTAAGAATGCAGAATTAAGAATTAAGAATGAAAAAACAAGTATAAATTTTTTTAATTGCATGAAGCTAATTTAGATCTGATGTTCTTTTAAGAAATTCAAAGCGGAATCCAGCTCTTTATACATTATTTTATCATGTTCAATGAAATTTACTTTTTTACGGAAGGAAGAATGTAAATTCTCAATTGTTTTTGAAGATTTAAGAGGCCTCCTGAATTCTAAAGCTTGTGCCGCATTCAATAATTCAATTGCTAAAATGCGTTCTACATTCTCAACTATCTTTAAACATTTTGTCGCTGCGTTGGCGCCCATACTTACGTGGTCTTCTTGTCCGTTTGAAGAAACGATGTTATCCACACTTGCAGGTGTACATAATTGTTTGTTCGCGCTTACAATTGAGGCGGCTGTGTATTGCGGGATCATTAATCCTGAATCTAAACCCGGTTTGGCAATTAAAAAAGCAGGTAAATTTCTTAAGCCTGCGATCAATTGATAAATGCGTCGCTCCGAAATATTTCCCAACTCCGAAACGGCAATGCATAAAAAATCTAATCCTAATGCTAAAGGTTGTCCGTGAAAATTTCCTCCTGAAATAATTTCATCACTCTCCGGAAAAACAGTCGGATTATCCGTCACTGAATTTATTTCTGTTTCAAAAACGGATCTTACATAAGCGGTTGTATCTTTTGTCGCACCGTGCACTTGTGGTACGCAGCGGAACGAGTAGGGGTCTTGTACTTGTTTTTTTGTTTGCTTTAAAATTTCACTGCCTTCTAAAATTGTGCGGATCGCTTTTGCCGTTTGTATTTGTCCGGTGTGCGGACGAATGGTATGAATGTTTTCTTTGAACGGATCTATTCGGCCATCAAATGCATCTAACGACATTGCAGAAATTGCATCCGCCCAATTGTTTAATTTTTCCGTTTTCAATAAACAATATACTCCATAAGCACTCATGAACTGGGTGCCGTTAAGAAGAGCTAAGCCTTCTTTAGATTGTAGTTTTATTGGTTCAAGCTTTAATGTTTTTAAAACATCGGCTGCATTTTGTTTTTTATTTTGAAAATAAACTTCGCCTTTTCCCAGCAGTGGTAAAGATAAATGTGCTAATGGTGCTAAATCTCCGGAAGCACCTAAAGAACCTAATTGATAAACAACCGGCAGAACACTATTATTAAAAAAAGAAATTAATCTTTCAACCGTAACCAATTGAACGCCGCTTTTCCCATAACTCAACGCCTGAATTTTTAAAAGCAGCATTAGTTTTACTATTTCCTGAGGCACTTCATCACCCATACCGCAGGCATGACTGATCACCAGATTTTCCTGCAGTTTTTCAATATCAGAATTTGCAATTTCCACATTGCAAAGTGAACCAAAACCTGTATTAATGCCATAAATAGGTTCAGGGTTCGACTTTATTTTTTTATCTAAGTAATTACGGCAATCTGTAATGTTTTTTTTTGCAAGATCAGAAAGCTGTAATTGCTGATCGGTAGAAATGATGTTGTTTACTTCTTGCAGTGTAAACCGCTTGGAGGGATCGATATTAAACATGCGTAAATATACAGAATCTTAACGAAATTTGAGTTACATAATTGTAGGCAGACTCGCCAATAGAGGCAGACTCACCCCTGCCACTTCGTGGCTGTCCCCTCTCTACAAGTAGAAAGGGGAAAAAGATACTTTTCAAAAAGCTACATTTTGTAGCAAGGATTTCACAAATCTGAATTTATTTTTGTCAAACGAATGTATCGCCCTTCTCTATTTTTCATAGAGAGGGGAAGGGGGTGAGTCAAAAAAAAGTAAAAATGAATAGAGAGCAAATAACAAAACGTTGCCGGTGGTTAAGACGAAATCAGACCGATAGTGAGAAAAAGCTTTGGGGATCAATCAGAAACCGGAAAATAAATAATTTAAAATTTTTAAGGCAACACCCTTTTATTTATCAAGCAATAAATTTTAAACTTTATTATTTCATTGCTGATTTCTATTGCGCTGAAAAGAAAATTATTATTGAATTGGATGGTAAAATTCATGATGAACAAAAAGAGTATGATGAGAACCGGGACATGATTCTGAAAGAAATGAATTTGAAAGTCGTTAGATTTAAAAATCATGAATTGGAATCGGCAATCGAGTTTGTGAGAGGGTTATAATAAAACGCGAATTATCGCCCCTCTCTATTTTTCATAGAGAGGGGAAGGGGGTGAGTCCCGGTACGAAAAAAAACCTACCTTTACACCATGAAAATTATCTGTATTGGTCGTAATTATGCCAAACATGCCAAGGAAATGAAAAGCGACGTGCCTGCTGAACCCGTTTATTTTATGAAACCGGATACTTCTCTTTTAAAAGAAAGCGATTTTTATTTTCCTGAGTTTACAAAAGATCTGCATCATGAAATTGAATTGGTACTTAAAATATCGAAAACAGGGAAACATATTGAAGAAAAATTCGCACATAAATATTATGAGGAAATTGGACTAGGAATTGATTTTACAGCACGCGACATACAAGCTAAATGCAAAGAAAAAGGTTTTCCCTGGGAAAAAGCAAAAGCATTTGATAATGCAGCACCCATTGGAAATTTTGTAAAGAAAGAAACGCTTGGCGATCTAAACAATATTAATTTCGAATTAAAAATTAACGGACAAAGCAAACAGATCGGTAACTCGAAAGATCTGATCTTTAGTTTTGATAAAGTCATTAGTTATATCTCACAATTTGTAACTCTTAAAACAGGAGATCTAATTTACACCGGCACTCCCGAAGGAGTTAGTCCGGTTAAAATTGGCGATCAAATGGAAGGTTTTATAAATGGAAAATCATTTTTGAAATTGAGTATCAAATAATGTCCCAAAATAAAAATAATGTTCCAGTTCGAGCGAAGTCGAGAATCAGTTTTAAAATAATTCCCATTTTCTTCATTAAATTTTATCAATTGAGTATTTCTCCGCTCTTACCAAATTCTTGTCGCTACACACCAACTTGTTCACAATATGCAATTGATGCCGTAAATAAATATGGCGTTTTTAAGGGTTCGTGGTTAGGGTTAAAACGCATTTTAACTTGTCATCCTTGGGGCGGACACGGGTATGATCCTGTAAAATAAGATAAGGTTTTCCCAATAATTTCATTAAATTTGTAGAAACATTCACTCTATGAAAAATTTCAAATATATTTTCTTAATTATTTGCGCTTTGAGTTTTTTTGGATGCAAGAAAAATCAATTAGGGGGTTACTCAGACATTAAAGGCAAAGTTACTCATCACGGAGTTGCCATTCCTTTTTCAAGGGTTTACATTAAATATAATGCAACTGATTTTCCAGGAGCAGATATAACTGTATATAATACATACATTGATGCGGACCAAAACGGGAATTTTGAAATTAAGAAAATTTACCACGGACAATATTATTTTTATGCTGTAGGTTATGATAATTCAATTTCTTCAACCGTTACCGGTGGAGTAGCTCTTAAGGTTAAAATGTTTAAAGAAGTTACGGGATTTGTTGTTCCTGTTACCGAATAAAACGTAACTTTTTCGCATGTTGGCGTTATAAAAAATTATGCGGATAATTCCTTTTAAAAAACTACTTGTATTCTTATTGGTATGCAATGTTTGCGTTGTTTTTTCTCAAAACGTAAAAATTAAAGGCAAAGCGCATCCTTCTCATAAAGGTAAAGCCATCAATCTTTTTGCTTATAGTGATCTAATTACTTATACCAGAGTTAAAGAAGCGACTGATACTGTTGACAAAGACGGTAATTTTGAATTAGAACTGCAAATTGGAAAAACAGAAGCTGTTCAATTACAAATTGATAATTTATTTGGGAAATTATACATTCAACCCGATTATGTTTATGCTGTCACATTCCCTGCAAAAGATAGTACGCTTGATGTAAGAGGCGAAACTGAATCTTTTGTAGAGATCGGAATTATTTCGGGTGATACAACCGAACTGAATACACGCATAATAGATTACAATAACATTTACAATAAAGTTTTTGGTAACGCTGCAAATCAGTTCTTAAATAAGAATCGCATTTATCAGAAAATTGATACCCTTCAATTAATTTGCAGCTGGCGCTATAAGAAAAACAAAAACGCTTATTTCAAAAGTTATGTCGAGTATAGCATTGCCGAATTAAATTCAAGCACCTCACGCGGAAAGAATTTTCTCGCTTCAAATTTCATTGCTAACAAACCTGTGCAACATTATCATTTTGAATACATGTCTTTTTTTAATGCTTATTTTAAAGGCTATCTCGAAGCATTTTCAACGGTAAAATCAAATGAAAACATCAATCATCTTGTAAATACAGTCGGCCAGTATAGTGATATAAAAGCATTTGTAAAAAAAGATCCTTTGATGGTTAATGATACATTATGTGAATTAGTAATTCTTAAAAACTTGTGGGATTTTTATTTTAACCGCCAATATGATAACGGACAAGTACTCGCCATCATTGAACAATTTTATGAAGCGACAAAAATTCCCGAGCACCGTAAAATTGCGACTAACATATTACAAATGGCTTATAAATTGGGTGTGGGTTCACCTGCACCGTATTTTTCAGCAGAGGATAGGAACGGAAAAATAATTGGTCTGAGTGATTTTAATAAGCACTACGTTTATCTTAATTTTTTTTCCACCAAAAATATTTCCAGTTTAAAAGAAATGCCGAAAATTGCCGACTTAGTTAAAAAGTACGCCGATAAATTGGTATTTATTAGTATTTGTACTGATGACAGTTTAAAAACCTTCAAAAATTATTTAAAGGCTAATCCCAAATATACCTGGACCATACTTTTTAATAATTCGTCGCCAAAAGGAAGTTCGGCTTATGATCTGTATAATATAAAGGCACTGCCAGCCTTTTTCTTTATAAACAGTTATGGTAATCTGGCGCAATCGCCTGCCCAAAGCCCAACTCAGGGCTTCGAATATAAATTAAAGGCTCTCTTTAAGCCAAAGAAAAAAGATACCAAGATTGGAATCAGGTAACAGTTTTCAAAACCTATTAACATCGCTGTGTAATTCAATAATTTTACCGAACTTTAGTTTTTAGAATTCTAGTTCTAAAAAAATGCAACTGAAATACCACCAAAAGCAAAAAGCTATACTTTTATTGGAAGACGGAAAGGTTTTTGAAGGAAAAGCCGCCGGAAAAATCGGAACTACTACCGGAGAGATTTGTTTTAACACGGGCATGACCGGCTACCAGGAAATCTTTACTGATCCATCGTATTACGGACAAATTATTGTAATGGCCAACGTACATGTCGGGAATTACGGTATTGAAGCAAGTGAAGTTGAAAGTGACAGCATCAAGATCTCGGGAATGATCTGTAAGAAATTTAATGAAGGTTTCTCACGCGCCCGCGCAAAGCAATCATTACAGCAATATTTTGAGAAAGCGGGAATAGTTTCTATCAGTGATGTAGATACCCGGGCTATTGTAAGATATATCAGAGATAAAGGCGCGATGAATTGCGTTATCTCCTCTGAAAATACAGATGTGGATTCTCTCAAAAAAATATTAGCAAAAGTACCTAAGATGGAAGGATTAGAACTTTCATCAAAAGTAAGCACAA
>DATMPR010000229.1:0-2502 GCA_035567575.1 Bacteroidia bacterium | reverse complement strand
CTAAAACCAAAGTTGAAAAATTCATTTATGGAAGTCATAGTACTGATATTGCGGGAAGAATTAAGGCACCGGTAATAATCGTTCCTGAAAAATATAAAAAACATAAATTGGGATCGGTGCTGCTAAGTGTTGATAACAACGAAAAACTGTATCACTCTTCTTTAACCGCGTTTGAAAAATTTGTCGCGGACTCCAACTCTGATCTTAAAGTTTTATCTGTAAAAACAGAAGATGAGTTATTTGTGCCAAAACAGCAGGAACTGAAAATAAATCACTCTCCGGTTAAAATAAATACGGTTAAAGCTAAAAGTATTGAAAAAGGAATTATAAGTTTTTGCAGAAAGAACAAAGCTGATCTTATAGCGGTAATTAGTAAACATCACTCGGCTTTATATGATCTGTTTGCGGAAACGCATACAAAAAAAATAGCTTTTGCTTCTAAAGTTCCGGTAATGGCCATTCACGAATAATAATCTTTAAAACCATATATCATGAAAAACGTAAAACAATATTACAAGGAGTTAGGCAAATTAGTTTATGCTGTTGCGATAGCTGATGGCGAAATTCAAGCCGAAGAAAGAGATAAACTTCATCAATTTGTATTGAAGGAGCTGGCAGACAAAGAAAAGACCAATGATTCCTCAGGAATGAATCAGGCCTTTTATGTTGACTTTGAATTTAATGTTGCTGAAGAAAAACATGTCCCCATAAATGATGCCATTAAATCCTATGCAAGGTTTGTGCATGCTAATTATGAAACAAAAGATGAAGCTTTGATAAAGAGTTCCGTAAAATTACTTGAAGCTGTTGCTTCAGCGTATTCAAAACAAAAAGAGAAAGAAATCATTAATTCCGTAAAAGGTGAAATGCGCGAACTGGAAAAGTATACTAAAATTTAGAAAATAGACATCCGGCAAATAAAAATCAAAATAATTAAAAGGAATGCTGTAAAAATGCATAACGGAAATATTAATTAAATGAAAGTATGGTATTGCCAATTATGGAGTTAGTAGCTTTGAGTGGAGAAATTATTTAAAGGAAGAATTAAAACAGATCTTAATCCAATTTATGTTTTTGGTCCGGTAAAACATTGGCGAGTGTCCAGTCTAATCGTTTCACAAAAGCGTGTTTACGGTAAATACAGGTGCTTATCGGACAAATAGAGCAGGAGGTTGGTAAACAAGGATCGGCATGAATAAAAAATTCAATTTCGTGTTCCATATTTTCTTTTACTAATTTCTCAACGGCTTCAATTTCTTTGTGACTTTCCTCTAATGTATCATACCAGGGTAAAGTAATATGACAATCAATATGAAGATGCGCGCCATATTTAAGAATTCTTAAATTGTGAATGTCGATCCATTTTTCATGTCTGTTTTTATTTAACAGATCAATAAGATGTTGTAATTTGCCGTAATCAGCTTCATCCAATAAATTAGTAATAGATTCCTTTATCAATTTAAATCCTGTGTAAACAATAAAAGCACCAAAAACAATTGTCAGAGCATAATCGATCCAGTTTAATCCCGTAAAATAAATTATCAATAATCCAGCCACTAAACCAATGCTTGAAACTGTATCTGAAATTAAATGTTTTCCGTCTGCTATCATTACCGAGGAATGATGATATTTGCCGATTTTAATGAGATAGGCTCCCATTATATAATTAACCAATCCGGTTGCAGCAGAAATATAAGCTCCTGCATCAGCATGTTCAATTACATCTCTATGAAAAAAAGCGAGACCTCCTTTAAATATCATTCCAATTCCCGCAAGCAAGATCATGCCGCCTTCTATTCCGGTTGATAAAAATTCTATTTTACCATGTCCGTAAGGGTGATCTTCATCTTTTGGCTTGGATGCATAATGAATGCTATATAAAGCAAAACTTCCTGCTAAAACATTTACAATCGATTCAAGTGCGTCGGTTAAAATTGCATTGGAGTGCGTAAAAAAGTAAGCGGTAAATTTTATGATCAATAAAATAACACCAACAAATAATGCAAGCCGCATTACTTTAATTTTAATCTTATTTATATTTTCGACGTTTTGCAAATGGAAATAAATGATCTATATAACTTCTTTAGCTGTCTCTGTGAATTTTAATGGCATAATGTTTTTTAAAGTTCGGAGTATTGGTGCAATAAAACTTTGCTGTGATCATTTTAAAAACTGATATTAGCCAGGTTAAGAGTTAAGCGATTCTTTCAAATTTCTGAAAAACATAATCGAAGTCGTTTTTATCATCAGCAAAATGTTCTTCTTGCCAAACTAAATTAAAATCAGCAAATTTTATTTCAGGGAAAAAAGTATCGGCTTCAAATTCATGTTTGATTAAGGTGCGGTAAATTTCGGTTAGGTGCGGCCATGCGAGTTTGTAAATTTCGGCTCCCCCAATTACAAATCCCTTTTCTTCCTTCACGTTTTGTATTACATGTTCAAAAGAATGATAAATTTCTACACCTAAAATTTTAAGGTCAGGATTACGCGATATGATTATGT
>DATMPR010000228.1:0-3764 GCA_035567575.1 Bacteroidia bacterium | reverse complement strand
CTTGATCGAAACAAATTCTCATCCACGTAATCTTTACCTAAAGCACCAAAAACAAAAGCATTTGAGTTTGTTACTTTACACAGATCAATAATTAGATCTTGTTTTTTACTTTCGACTTTTAATTCTGATAATCTAAATGTTTTCGGATTTATTTTTAATTCCTCAAAAAAGAAAAGCGTTGATCGTAAAATAAATTCGGAAAGGTTGTTTGTTTGGTTCTGATAATAGTTTTCAAAAAAAGAAGAGTACCTGTTAAAGTACTCTGTCTTCTTATAATTCATCACTAACGAATTCCAATGTTTTTTCTTCCAGTTACTTTTCGAATCCATTTGCATGTCTAAAATGGTTTTCTCCATATGTCCTTTCATTTCAACCGGAATAGTTAGCCAGGTTTCACCATTAGAAGTTTTAATTTTATTTCTATTGGTGAAACTATTTTTTTCGAACTGAACAGAATCAAGAATCACGAAATTATGAGCCAAAGCTATTTTATGAAAATAACCTAACCAAGGCAAATAAGATAATTGATGTGCGGTAAGGATCATTTTATTGAATGCTCCTGATCAACATAAATGCTTCCGCATATTCTTTCCCTACGATCACTCCATTGCGTTGACATTGAATCTCTAATGCTTTGGGAGAACGCGGATGCGGATATTTACGTTTTTCAAATTCATAGCTTTCCATTCCTTTTATTTTAGCGTCTACATCTTTTTTAGAAACCTCTAAAAATAAATTCGGTTTAAAATAATTTGGATGATTAAAAGCTTGCCATTCCGTTGATGAAGGGGTTTCGAAAGTGATAATTGTTTTAACAACCTCATGACTCATAGGCCGGATTGCCGTAATTACCGCATCAAAGGTCTGACGGTGATCAACATTTGTATCTCCGCCATGATGTGTGAAAATAATTTCAGGTTTAAAATCATTTTTTTCCTTCTCGATAACTTTTACCAGATCGAGCAAAGCAACGGAATCAAAACGGTTATCCGCGAAATCATAAGTTTTTACTTCGTGATAACCGATCGCTTTTGCAGCGTTTTTAATGTTTTGCTTATGAACGGTTAATTCTTTCTTCCATTTTTTTACATCGCGGGCATCGCTGCGGGAAGTAATTCCTTCTCCTAAAATCACAACTTTTATTTTGCAATTGAATTGTTTGATCAATTTATGCATGCTTGCGCCTAAACCTAATAATTCATCATCCGGATGGGCTACAACCAACATTATTCTTTTATTTTTAAACATTAATTCCATATATGATATTCGTTTAAGTTAATTTCTGATTTAAATCCATTCTTTTTGAAAAAACTTATTGCTTCCGCATTGCCGGTTTCAGTATTGGCGATAACATAATTGGTTCCCTTTAATTTCGCCGAGTGTAAAACATAGTTCAATAAATTAGAGGCGTATTGCTTTCCCTTAAATTCAGGCGAGGAAGCAATTAAAGACACAAAACCAATTGTATAATCACCAATAGGACTAATATTTTCCTTGTACAAAAAGAAGGAGGCCACTTTATCGCCTTCAATTGCTAAATACAACTTTGAAATTTTATTTTTAATTTCATTAACGATCCAGGATCGGTAAATGTCATCAACCAATTCTTTGGAGAAATTTTTATCAGCCCTGAAACGGCCATGATTGAAAGAGTTTTTTGATAGTTCCAGAATTTGAAGAGTGATCTCCCTTCCGTTTTTCATTTCCGGTGAATATTGCACGTAGGAAATATTTTTATCAAACAAAGGTCTGTGTTCATCAAGATTTAAATGTTGCGAGGCTTTTGTGCTTAACAATGAAAGTCCGCCCTTTTCGGCATACTTGCAAAAACTATGTTCGGCATTCAATCTAACATAACAACAATCGAATTCATTTAATTCGGAAACGGTTTCCTTAAACATGGCTGTCGAAGTAATTTTATCTTCCAGCCAGGTCAGGCGACCAATATACTTTTCCATTTTATTTGAATCCCAGTTTTCTTTGCGCGTATAACCGATCAGATCTCCAAAATACATTTCCTCCGCATTTTTTAAAACTGTGCGCTTGAACACTTCCTGCAATTTCTTATCTTCCTTAAGAAAAGTATATTGCGAGTCGAAAACAAATTTATCCAATTCCATTATTTTATATCATTTAAGTTACAAGGGTCATAAGCTTTCACATTCTTATTTAAAGCTTTCCCAATAAAATTATTTAATTCATCATTATCAATTCCGTCACCGGGACGAACAAAAGATAATTTATCCAGACTCATTTTTTCGCCCCTAGAAAAATTTGCATTGTAATGATAGCTTCTCCGGTATTTTAATTTATTTACTTTTTCAGTCTCGCTTCTTAAAAATCCTTCCGCATTTAAATTTGCATCAATATGCCGGATCCAATTTACTAATTCTCTAAATTCATTTGGCTCCATAGAAAAATGATGTTCTGCCGGATTAGGATCTTTTCTATCTAAGGTAATATGCTTTTCAAAAACAACAGCGCCCAAACATCTCGCAGCAATACATAATTCATGTCCAAGTGAATGATCAGAAAAACCGATATCTAAATTCGGAAATTGTTTTTTTAGGCTTGTAATATTATTTAAGAATGCTTTTTCAGGATCTAAAGGATAATCACTAACACAATGTAAAACAGATAATTTATGATTCTTAAAAATATCAACTGCTTTCTTTACTTCATCCATCTCCCCCATTCCGGTTGACATTATAATTTCTTTTTTGGTTTTAGCAACAGCTTCCAAAAGAGGCGTGTTGTTTAGATCCATGGAAGCAATTTTGTAGGCTTTTATTCCTTTTAACTTTTCCAAATATTCAACAATAAAAGGAGACGTTGGCGTAGTAATAAAATCCATTCCCTTTTTTAAAGTGTAATCAATTGCTTTTTGATGATCTTCCAATTTCAAGGCAATTGTATCTAAAAACTGATACCAGAATTCGAAATTTTTCACATCCCAACCTTTATATTCGTTCGCTAATACTTTCGGACTAACAATATCAATTCCCCTGAAAGTTTGAAATTTTACAGCATCAACATTCGCTTCTTTAGAAACATCAATTAAGGCGAGTGCTTTTTCAAGACTCCCATTATGATTGTTTCCTATTTCAGAAATTACATATGATTTTTTCATTGCGATAAATATTTATTTAAACAAGTTCATCGGATGTAATTGTAAATCCATGTTGCTTCAAATTTTCAATAGCAGGTTTTCCTTTCATTGGTCTGTACTCCTCATTCCCAATAGAATTAATTGCTTTAATATGCAATAATTTTCGATCGCTGCCTACATAATAAAGTTCGGAATCTTTTTCAATTAATGTTCCGGGTACCAGTTTAGTTTTCTTTTCGAGAACCATAGCTTCCCAAACTATTAATTTGATTTTATTGATTATAAAAAAAGCCCCTGACCATGGATAAGAAACCGCTCTGATCTTATTATGTGCGCTCAATGCACTTTCTGTAATATCGATTTCTCCATCTTTTGGTGTACGTGCGGGATAATGATGTTCCTTGCCAACTTGCTTTTGAAATTCAATTTTACCGTTTTTAATTTGCATTTCTAACAACTGAATTAATTCAGAAATTTTATCAATTAATTTTTTATCGAGATCAGCAGCAGTATCAGTTATTAAAATTTCAGTCTTTGCCAAACATATAACCGCGCCTTCATCAAACTTATCGGTTAAAACGTGCAGGGATAAACCGGTTTCTTTTTCACCATTAACTAATACCCAATTTAAAACATGTGCTCCTCTGTATTGCGG